>CBJNAR010000728.1:0-3010 GCA_966434075.1 uncultured bacterium | reverse complement strand
GTCGTTCGCTACCTGGCCGACCCGCAAATGATCGTCTACGGCGCGCTGCTGGTGGCCGGGGTGGTCCTCGCCGCGCGGCGCCGGTACTGGCTCATTCTGGCGCCCCTCGTGAGCGGCGTCTTGATCATGCCCCTGTTCAACCGCGACTACCAGTTCGAGATCCACACGCGCTACATCGGTTTTTTATTGCCGCTAGGCGCCATCCTGACGGCCCTGCCCATTGCCGCAGCCGGCGCGCGCATCCGCGCCGGGCAATGGCGCCTGCGCCCCCAGGCCGCGTGGGCGGGGGCGGCCCTGGCTGCCGTGCTGGTGCTCTACCCGTTGCCGGCGCTGGCGAACTACTACGCCGAGGAGACGGCCGCCGGGCGCAGCAACAGCGGCGTCCTCGCCACCCTGGACGCGCTGGCGACGATGCGCGGCGGGGGCGCGGTGGCCTACACCAGCAAGCTACCGCAGGCCATGTCCATCGGGCTGGGCCTCGACGTGTGGGAGATCCCGCATGTGGAACTGATCAACGATAACGATCCCGCCCTGCCGCCGGGCGCCGGGGGGCTCGACACCCCGGCGGTCTGGCGTGCCTTCGTGGACTGGGCGCGGCAGTTGCCGCCGGGCACACGTGAGTTTACCGTCGCCCTGCCGCCCGCCGCGGTCGATTCCTGGCGGGCCGTCGGCGGCGATCTGCCCTGGGGCGCGCCGGTCGCGGTTCGCGACAGCGACGGTACGCCCGCAGCCACCCTGCTGCGCTTGCCGCTGAGCGCCGCCGGCCTCGCCGCCGCCCCGGCAGCCCGGCTGCAAACCGATCTGCTGGTGATCGTGCCCCGGCTCGCCGACGCCCTGGCCCCGGCCACGCGCGACCGGCTGACGAGCGCGCTCGCCGCGGGCCGGAGCGTGCGCGTGCTGGCCCTCATCGGCGCCGAGGACCCCGGCTTCACCGGCGCGCGCGCCGCCCTGGCCGCGCTCGGCCTGCCGGATGACCACCTGCTGTTGGGCGGCTACCCGGCGGCCTTCTTGCGCCGGCTGGCCCCCGATTCCGGCGTAGCCGATCCGGAGGCGCCCTGGACCGATCCCGCCACCGGCGCCACCCAGGCGGGCACCGCCAGCGCGCCCACCGTCCACGCCCGCTTCTTCGGGGCGCCGGCCCCGCTGCAGGCGGCGGCCCTGCGCGCCGATCTGCGCGCCGCCGCCGTGCTCTACACCCCCGGCGTCATCCTGGCCCCGCCCGGCGATAACCCCGACCCGGTCGCGCTCGTCACCGGGCGCACCGCCGCCTACGCCGCCCGCAAAGCCGGCGTGCCGCTGGAGATCCTCCCGGCCAGCGCCGCCGGGCGGTAGGTGCCGGTTCCCGTTCTCCCTGTCATGCTGAATAGCCTATCACAGCTTCCCTGTCATTCTGAGCGGAGCGAAGAATCTCCGTCTCGTGCGGGTTGGCGACGAGACTCTTCGCTGCGCTCAGAGTGACAAGGATTCAGAGTGACACGGATGGGGAGAGCTACCCGGCCAGGTAGACGCTGCCGTCCGGCGTCACCGTGAGGTTGATGGGGGCCAGCGGGCGGCGGGCCGGGCCACGGACGACCGCGCCGTTCGATGAGGGATCGAACAGGGCGCCATGGCACGGGCAGCCCAGCAGTTGCCGGCTGGCGCTGTAACCCACCTCGCACCCCTCGTGCGTGCAAATCGCGCTGTAGGCCACATAGCCCGACGGCAGATGCACCAGCACACCAGGGTAGCCCGTTTGCGGATCGACAAACGACGCTGAGTTGTTCACCCCAAGCTGGCCGGGCCCGGCCAGCGGCGTGCCGCTTGGTGTGGGGGCCGCCGGCGCCTCGGTGGGCGGGACAGAGGGTGGCGTCGCGGTCGGGGCGCCGGCCGGCGGGCCTTCGGTGGCGGCAGCGGGTGGCGCCGCCGTGGGCGCGGAGCTGGGTGGTGCGGCCGGCGCGGCGGTAGCGGTGGGCGGCGCCGGCGGCAGATTCGCCTGCGCACCCGGCGCGGCGGGGCCTTGCGCCACCGCGCGCCGGGTTTGCGGGTGCAACGCGGTCCCCGCCGCCATATCCAGCGCAAACAAGGCGGCGCCCACGACGGCGCTCGCGGCGTAGGCGTTGAACTGCCGCCGGGTCATCGCGTTGGGCGGCGGCGCCGGCTTCACCTGGGGAGCCCCCCGCTGGCGGCCCGCCGGGCGCACGGGCATGGGCGGCGGCACCAGCCGCGTCCGCAGATAGGCATCCACGCTCAACGGCCCCGGCCCCGCCAGCAGCAGCGTGAGCCAGCCGAAGGAGTACGGCAGATCGGCCCCGAAATAGAAGGGGTGCACGTCCCAGGTGATCGTCAGGTAAAACATGAAGTTGATCAGCAGGCCCATGAACGCACTGAAGCGCGCGAACCATCCCAGTAACACCGCCAGGCCGATCACCAGTTCCCCGGCCATCACCAGCAAGCCGAACAGAGTGGCATTGGGCACGACGACGGCGGTGAGGAACCCGCCCAGCGGAGAAGCCCCTGCCGCCACCGTAAGCTGTTTCCCGATATAGCCCGCCGCATTCGGGTCCAGGAACGCGGGGTCGAACAGTTTATCGAGGCTGGCCCAGATGAATGTCACCCCCAGGAACAGCCGCAGCGGCCAGATCGCCAGGCCCGGCCACCCATACCTTCGTAATGCCGTTAATTGGTGTACCATAGTCCGCGTGTCGCTTTCAATTGCAGATATTGGCATCGTATGCCGCCTTGCTCCCGGCGCAGACGATTCGGGCCGGATGGAAGCCGAAACTCTATCACCCAACGATATGATACCGATCGCAGGTTAAAATCGCGTTGGAATATTTGCAGAGGTCTTTAAGGATTCCGGCGATGAGCAGGCATGTGTACGCTGGGCGGCCGTCGCGGTTGGGCAGGCGAACACCTGCGGCGCCACCGGTGAGCCCTGCCCCGGTCTCTACTTCCGCCCGAACGCCAACGTGACCCGCGGGCAGACCAGCAAGTTCATCAGCAACGCCTTCTTCCCCAACTGCCAGACGCC
>CBJNAR010000727.1:0-3010 GCA_966434075.1 uncultured bacterium | reverse complement strand
ACCTCAGTAGAGGGATGCCGGGTCTCGGCGCTACCGGGACTCGTGCCGAGCGCGCGCCGTAGCACCTGGCTCTCGGTCAGCAGCGCCTGGGCGGCGGCGGGGTCGCCCAGGCGCCAGAGGATGCGCCCCAGGTTGGTGAGGGCGTCGGCGATCTGAACCGGCTGGCCCAGGGCGCGGCGTAGGGACAGTCCATCCTCGGCCCAGGCGCGGGCGGCGGCATAATCAGCCTGCCAGTAGGCAATCTCACTCGCCGCATCCAGCACGCGGGCGCGGAGCGGCGCCGGGAGGGTGCTTCCCGGCTGGAGCGCCCAGGCCAGCCGGCGTCGCGCCTCGTCCAGGAAGCCGTGCGTCGCCCAGAATCGTGCCAGCGCCCCCGCCAGCCGGGCCCCGGTCTCGCGCCGGCCCGTTTCCTCTGCCCAATCCAGCGCGGCGCGCAGGTTGTCGTGCTCTACTTCCAATCGTTCAGCCCACTCCATCTGCTCGGGGCCGGACCAGGCCCGATCGGCGGCTTCAGCCAGGGCCAGGTAATAGGTTGCGTGTCGCTCACGGACCTCGGCGGCATCCGTGCTCTCCCGCAGCCGCTCCTCTGCATATTCGTGGATTGTTTCGAGCATGGTAAAGCGCGTCTCGCCGGTAGGGTCGTCGGTGCGCTGTAACAAGCTTTGATCGACCAGCTGGGCGATGCCTTCGAGCACCTCTGCGGGCGGGACGGGAGCCGGGTGAAGGAGCACCTGGCCCGCCGTGCCATTGGCCGGCGCACAGATCGCCTCTGCCGCCGCCAACGTACAGCCCCCGGCGAACACTGCGAGGCAGCAGAACAGTTCTTGGGTGGCGGGATCGAGCAGATTATAGCTCCACGTAATGGTATCACGCAGGGTTTGCTGATGAGCCGGCAGATCGCCCGCGCCATACGTAAGCAACGAGAGCCGAGTGTCCAGTCGGGCCAGCAGGGCCGCGGGCGACAGAATCTTGCTACGTGCCGCAGCGAGTTCGAGTGCCAGTGGCAACCCATCCAGGCGGCGGCAAATCGCGGCGACAGCGGGGGCGTTCTCCATGGTGAGCATGAAGCCTGTTTGCGCCTCGGCGGCACGCTCCACAAAGAGGGCAACGGCAGGCACCCCAGCCAGGACAGACGGATTGAGTGGCGCCGCCGCCGGTGGCAACTGCAAGGGCGCCAGGGCTAGTTCGCGTTCGCCGCGCAGGTGCAGGCGCACCCGGCTCGTGACCAGCAGCTTCAGGTCGGGCGCTCCGCCGAGGAGATCCCCAAGCACGCTCGCGCCTGCGGCGGCGATGTGCTCAAAGTTGTCCAGCACGATCAGCAACTGCCGGCCTCGGATGGCGGTCTGGACGGTGGGCAGGAGTGGCCGGCCCGGCTCCGGACGCACACTCAACGTGCCGGCTATGGCCGCTATCAGGGTTTCGACATCGGTAACAGCCGCAAGCGCGATGAACCAGACCTCGCCGGCAAAATTAATCTGGAGATTGGAGGCGACCTGGAGAGCGAGACGGGTTTTGCCGACGCCCGGCGGGCCAGTGAGGGTAAGCAACCGGACGTCGGGGTGTGCAAGCAAGGCCAGGCTTTGCGCCAGTTCCGGATCCCGGCCTACGAGTGCAGTGAGGCTAGTGGGCAGGTTGGTGAGTGGAGTCTCCATGGGCGGTGCACTCGCGCCATCGACCACCTTCGCCGTGGGCACCGGAGTGGGCGAGACAGTGCGCGCCCAGCCGATGACCCGCTCCCGATCCGCCACGGACACACCGAGGGCGCGCACCAGGAGTTCGGCCAACTGCCGCGAGGGGCGGGCGCGACCTGCCTCGATTTTGCGAATCATCTCGCTGGAGCAACCGGCCCGCTCGGCCAGCAGATCCTGGGTCAGATCGAGCGCCTTACGTTGTTGCCGGACCCACGCCCCAAAGGATGCCGGACCGTCCATCGGCTCTCTCCGTTCCCGGTTGCTTTCCCGGTTACCTTCCCGCCTATTATACCACTTTTCCCTTCTTGGAATAGCCGCTTTCTGGTTCAATAGCCTCACACAAACACGCACCGAGAATACGAGCCGACGGATATACGAAACCCTAAACTAAGAAAGGCGCACTACGATGGAACGGTTCAACAAACATATCCGCACCGTAATTGTGGTCCTAGGCGTGGCGGCGGGCACTGCCCTCTCAATCGGCAGCGTGGGGGCCGCGTATCCCACGAATACGAGTGTCGCTATTCCGGCCACCCCGGCCCTGCCGCGGGTTGCACGCATCCCAGCCATGTGCCTCGACGATGGTCCCCACCTGGAAGGCGGGATCCTGGCCTGGGCCTTGACGACGGGCATCAAGGATTCGCGCCATTACTGGTATCACGAGCAGGCGCTAGCGAGCGCGTATTGGGCGCACTATGCCTGCCCCGACGCCTCCTGACTCGGTGCCCAGTGCGGTGCCCGCCAAGATCCGGCTCGGTCATTCCAGGTACTCGGGTTCCGTTAAGACTATACCGAAACGCGGCTGCTCCCACTTGTTGCATCGCATCCTTATGCGACGCTAGTCAAATACCAGCGTTTACTGCGCTTCACGCTGGTCCTGACCGTTTTGGGAACGCTGGGGGAACGGGCGGTTTGCTACCATGACAGCACAGCAGCAGAATTCACCAGCCGAATGAGTGGTGGGGCCTGGCTTAATCACCTGACAACGAACCGGTACCAAGAAAATGAAAGGAGATCCCCGGTGAACGTATCCATCATATTCGGCAACAAAGCGGTTCGGGCTACTCTGGCCGGGGTACTAGCCGGACTGGCGATTCTGGCTCCCGGCAGTGGCGCGGTTGGCCGGGCGACTCCGCGCATCGACCCGCCGAACGCCACGGCCTATTCCTATTACTACCATTACGCCTGGTACGACCACCCCGAGCTCCCGTCCGCTGCGCCCATGAACCTTGGCGATCCCCTCATCGGCCCTGGTATCCCTATGGATCAGGATCTGCGCGCCCTGGCCAGGCGATTGGAAACCTCGAAGCCATCAGGCC
>CBJNAR010000726.1:0-3011 GCA_966434075.1 uncultured bacterium | reverse complement strand
TTTTGATTGGCACACCTATATCGGCGCGTTCAAGTTCCCGTCCTGCGGCCAGGCCGTGCCGCCGACCGCGACGCAGCCGCCCGGTGCCACCGCGACCCCGCGCCCGACCAACACGCCCGGCGCGCAGCCGCCCACGGCCACCCCGCCGCCCGGCGCCACCGCCACGCCCACCCCGCCCGCCGGTAGCTGCCAGATCAGCTTCTCCGACGTGCCTAACGGCAGCCCGTTCTATACCTTCGTCCAGTGCCTGGCCTGCCAGAACATCGTCGGCGGCTATGCCGACGGCACCTTCCGGCCCGGCGCCAATGTCACCCGCGGCCAACTCGCCAAGTTCGTCGCCAACGCCGCCGGTTACGCCGATACCATCCCGCCTAGCCAGCAGACCTTCGCCGACGTGCCCTCGACTAACACCTTCTGGGTCTTCATCGAGCGCGTCGCGGCGCACGGCGTGGTGGGTGGCTATGCCGACGGCACCTTCCGCCCCAACAACAATGTGACGCGCGGCCAGGTCGCCAAGTTCGTGTCCAACGCCGCCGACTACCAGGACAGCATCCCGGCCAGCCGCCAGACCTTCAGCGACGTGCCGAACACGGATACGTTCTGGCTGTTCATCGAGCGGGTCTACGCCCACGGGGTGGTCGGCGGCTACGCCGACGGCACGTTCCGCCCGACGGCGAACGTGACACGGGGCCAGACCAGCAAGTTCATCAGCAACACGTTCTTTCCCAACTGCCAGGTGGCCCGCTAACGGACTACCCGCACACCGGGACTACTCAGGAGGCCGCCCCGCCAGGGCGGCCTCCTTTCACATTTGCTGCATATTACGCGGGTGCGGCAGTCAACAGCGGTGCCGGCACCGGCAAAGTGTTATAATGCGTAGCGTGTAGCGTATATCTAATGAAGGGGAAAAGCTATGGCCTTAGCGATCACCACGCAGCCGGTCCCGCTTCGTGCGGATGCCCAGGGCACGATTCGGGTCGGCCAGACCCGCGTCAGCCTGGATCTCGTCGTGGCGGCGTTTCAGCAAGGGGCCAGCGCCGAAGAGATCGTCCAGGCGTGGCCCACACTGGATCTGGGCGATGTCTATGCGGTCCTGGCTTTCTACCTGCACAACCAGGCCGCTGTAGACTCTTATCTGAGGGAACAGCAGCGGGAGGCGGAAGCGATCCGCCAGGAGATCACGGCTCGCCAGCACCCCGATCCGCTGCGCGAGCGGCTTCTGGCCTTACGTGCACAGCAGGGCCAATAGACAGTGCTGCGCCTGGCTGCGGATGAGAACGTCAACAGCGCATTAATCCGTGGCGTTCTCCGCCGCAATCCCAGTTTAGACCTTGTGCGAGTGCAAGATGTGGGGCTGCGCGGTGCGGATGACGCCAGCGTTCTTGCCTGGGCGGCTCGCGAAGGTCGTGTGCTAATCACCTATGACATTAAGACAGTGCCGCCAGCCGCGTATGCACGGATCGCCCAGGACCAACCAATGCCCGGTGTGATCGCTATTCCTGCTACCGTACCATTAGGAACAGTGATTGATGATCTCGTATTGTTAGCCGTTGCCACCGAACCGGGTGAATGGAAAGGCAAAATCGAGTACCTTCCTCTATAAACAGATTCACGCTCTGCTGCTGATTTATCGCCGTGGATGTAGTTTTCAAAATCAGGGCTTCTCACAGAGACGACCTGGGATATGCCCGAAACCAGATCAGCATCCCGCCCTGTTGCCTTGACCCCGTTTCCGGCTCTCTGGTACAATGAGGCAGCCAGGGCGTCTCGCGGGGCGCCCGGCATCTGCTGAAAGCGGGAGTCCCATGCCGTCACACCAACCGCGGGTCGCCAAGTTCACACTGCTCCTGCTCGGGCTGCTGCTGATCCTGCCCGCCTGTGGACCGTTAGCGAGCGCGGGGCCGGTGGCCCGCCTGGCGGCGACCGGAAGCCCGACCGCCGCGAACCTCAAAGCCGCCGACCAGGTCTTTACCCTCATCGGCAGCGTCGACGACCCGCCCACGCTGGACCCCGCGCTGGCCTCGGATTCGACATCTGCCGAGTTGATCCGCCATCTGTTCAGCGGCCTGGTGCGCCTGGACGATACGCTGGCCGTGGTGCCCGACCTGGCTACGGCGCTGCCTGAATTGTCTGCCGACGGCCGGACCTACACCTTCCACCTGCGGCCCGGCGTGCGCTGGCCCGATGGCCGGGCCGTGACGGCGGACGATGTGCGCTACTCGCTGGAACGGGCCACCGACCCGGCCCTCGCCGCCCCGCAACCGGGCACCAGCCTGCCCGCGGGCCTCTACCTGAACGACATCGTGGGCGTGCCCGAACGGCTGGCCGGGGCGCCCGGCCCGCTCAAGGGCGTCAACGTCCTCGCGCCCGACACCATCGCCCTGACTATCAGCACGCCGCGCGCCTACTTCCTGCAAAAGCTCGTCACCTTCTACGTGGTGGACCAGCGGGACGTCGAGGCGGGAGGCCGCGACTGGTATCGCCACCCGCAGGGCACCGGCCCCTTCCGGCTGCAAGACTGGCGCAGCGGCGACCGCATCACGCTCGTGCCCAACCCCACCTATTACGGCGGCGCACCCCACTTGCGCCAGGTCAACTTCCTGCTGGGCGAGGCAGCCACCGGCGGTCTGGTGCAATACGAGCAGGGCCTGATCGATTTCGTGGGCGTGCCCGCCGACGACGTGGACCGGGTGCAGGATCCCGCGGGCCCGCTGCATGGGGAACTGCACATCACGCCCGGTCTCTCCACCACCTACCTGGGCTTCAACATGAACAAGCCGCCGTTTGACGACCCCAAAGTGCGCGAGGCGTTCAGCCTGGTAGTCAACCGCGACAAGATCGCGCGCGTGATGTTCAACGGGCGGGTCGAGCAGGCCGCGGGCATCGTGCCCACCGCGCTGCCGGGTTACCTGCCCGCCGTCACGGTGCCCGCGCCCAACATCGCCCGCGCACGGCAGTTGCTGGCCGAGTCGCGCTACCACGGTGCGAGCGGGTTGCCGCGCATCGCCGTC
>CBJNAR010000725.1:0-3017 GCA_966434075.1 uncultured bacterium | reverse complement strand
CCAATACGCCCACCGTTACCCCGACGAATACGGCGACCAATACGGCGACGAACACGCCGACCAACACCCCCACGCCGACGCCCGTCGCCACCAACACCCCGACGGCCACGCCGACGCCGTGCGTGGCGTGGGGCCGCGGCCTAGCGGCCCCGACCCCGGCCAGCGCCACCGGCGTGGGCAGCGACGGCACGGTAATCTACGCCGCCGGCGGCACTACCGGCCTCAATAGCGTCACCGGCCGCTTCGCCCGCTATAACCCGGCCACCAATACCTGGACGAATCTCTCGCCCATGCCGGCCCCGGCTTACGCGCCCAGCGTCGCCGTGCTCAACGGCAAGGTCTATGTCATCGGCGGGGCCGATGGCGGGAACAACGGCCTGACCGCCAACCGCATCTACACCATCGCCTCGGACACCTGGAGCAGCGGGGCCCCCCTCCCGGCCGGCCGCGTTTATATGGCCTCCGGCGTCTTCAACAACCGGATCTACGTGACCGGCGGGATGAGCAATGGGCAGACCGGGAGCGCGCTCGGCAACACCTGGGAATACGACCCGGTCGCCAACGTCTGGAACACCAAGGCCGCGATGCCGGGCGGGCGCACCTATGCCGGGTTCGGCGTGATCAACGACCACCTCTATGTCGCCGCCGGGCAGAACAGCTACACCGGTCTGCAGGACTATAATATGGCCACCGACACCTGGACCAGCCGCGCCTCGATGCCCGGCCCCGGCGTCTATCTCCCCGGCAGCGCCTCCATCGGTGGCCGGCTCTGGATCTTTGGCGGTATCATCGGCACCGGCCCCGACTTCGGGACCGTCACGAGCGCCACCTGGCTCTATGACCCGGTGTCGAACAGTTGGGCGGCCGGGCCGAACCTGCCCTCCGGGCATTTTGACATCGGCGGGGCGGGCGCCGGGACCTACGCGGTGGGGATCGGCGGGACCTTGACCGATATCGCCGACACCACCTGCGGCGGCCTGGTCACGCCGACCTACACGCCCACGCCGACCAGCACGCCGGGCTCGCCCACGGCCACGCCCACCAACACCTTTACGGTGACTCCCACCTTCACCCCGTCCAACACGCCGACGCTGACGCCGACGCGCACCGCCACCCGCACGCCGACGGCCACGCCGACCCCGTGCCTGCCGTTCTACCGCACCGATTACGCGGCGGGCAGCCACCCGTCGGGCATCGTGACGGGCGACCTGAACGGCGACGGCCGGCCCGACCTCGTCATTGCCAACTCCAACGGCCCCACGACCGTGTCGGTGCTGCCGGCGCTGGCGGGCGGGGGCTTCGCCGCCCCCACCGCTTACACCGTGCCGTATACCCCGCAAGAGCTGGCCCTGGGCGACCTCAACGCCGACGGCCGCCTCGATCTCGCTGTGACCAACTATGATATCAGTACCCCTCCCGGTACCAACTTCGTGTCGGTGTTCTATGGTAACGGGGCGGGCGGCTTCAGCACCACCCGCACCGATCTCACCACCGGCTCGCGGCCTGAGGGCGTGGTCATCGCCGACATCAACGGCGATGGGCGCACCGACATCGCCACCGCCGACTACGCGGATGGGAACGTGTCGATCCTCTATGGGACAGCCGGCGGCTTCGTCCGCCTCGATTACCCCGCCAATATTAGCCCCTATGGCCTGATCGCGGGCGACTTCAATGGGGATGGGCGGCTCGACCTCGTCGTCACCAACTTCAACCAGGACTTCAACGGGAACACGAACGTGTCGGTGCTGCTGAATAACCAGAACGGCGTCGCCGCCCCGGTCAGCTACCGCATCGGCGGCACCTTCCCGACCCGGTTGGCGGCGGGCGACTTCAACGGGGATGGGCATCCCGACCTCGTCGTGCCCAACTTCCAGCAGAACACCGTGTCGGTGCTGCTGAACAACGGCAGCGGCGGCTTCGGCGGGCCGGCCAATTACGCCGTCGGCTTCAACCCCACCGGCGTGACCGTGGGCGACTTCGACGGGGACGGCCGGCTCGACCTCGCCACCGCGGATCGCGGCACCAACGACGCGTCGGTCCTGCGGGGCAACGGCCAGGGTGGCTTCGCCGCCGCCCAGGCCTTCACCACCGGCCCCGGTCCGTCGGGGCTGGTCGCCGCCGACCTGAACGGCGACGGGCGCACCGACCTCGCCGTCGCCGACGACAACGACAGCGTATCGGCCCTGCTGAACGGCGGCTGCTGGCCGTAACGCCCGCGCCACGGGGCGGGCGGGCCCGCGACGCCCGCCCGCCCCGCCCCCCGGCGACCATCCGCTGCCGCGAGGGGATGGTCGCCGGGCTGTGCGTCCACCCCTGCGCCGCCGCCGGCCCCCGTTGTCATGCTGCACGCAGTGAAGCATCGCGTCTCCGCAGCGCCGAGACTCTTCGTCGCGCTCAGTAATCTGTCACATGGTTTTTGTCACTCTGAGCGGAGCGAAGAGTCTCGTCTTGGACCCGAACGAGACGAGATTCTTCGCTCCGCTCAGAGTGACAATTTGAATGTGACGCTCTACTCAGAGTGACAAGCCCCCCGCGCCGCGCCAAGACTCTTCGCCGCGCTCAGAGTGACAAGCCCAGACCGTCGCCCGTCTCCTGACGGCTGACGGCTGACGGCTAACGGCTGACCACTGACCACTGACCACTGACCACTCGTCTCCGCACGCACGCCGGGACAGGCGCCGCGCCGGGGCTACATCTTTCGACCGATTGACGCGGCGCGCAACCGGCTTATACTTAGCTTATAAGCATTGTGCGAAATTTCACAATTCAGCCGGTTAGGCTGAAGAACGGAGTGTGTGCCATGGCTGTCCAGGTTGCCGCGAAGCCGGTCCCGACGTTTCCCGAACCGCCGCTGCTCGGCAGTATGCGCGCTTTCCAGAAGGATCGGCTGACCCTGTTGCTGCGGGTGATGCAGGCGTGCGGCCCGGTGGCGCGCATCCATTTCGGCCCGTTCCCTATGCTGGTGCTGGCCGCGCCCGACCTGGTCCAGGCCGCGCTGGTGGACCACGCGGCCGATT
>CBJNAR010000724.1:0-3018 GCA_966434075.1 uncultured bacterium | reverse complement strand
CGGAGCGCGGCAAGATCGAACCCCGGCGCAAGACGGGCACCTGCGCCCGTCATCAGCGCGCGCTGACCGTCGCCCTGAAGCGCGCTCGCCATGTCGCCCTGCTGCCCTTTGTCGGGCCGCACGCGCGCTAGGAAGCGCTGCCCACTATGGCTAACAAGCGACGTAAAGATGCAGTGCAGGCGCCGCGCCAGATGACGCGGGGCCAGCTCTCGCGCCACCAGCGCGAGTTGCAGCGAACGCGCCGGTTCTACCTGGCAATGGCCGGCGTGGGCGTGCTTATTGTGCTCGTGCTGCTGACCGCCCTGGTCTCGCAATATGTGATCCGGCCCAATATCGAAGTGGGCAAGGTCAACGACCAGACGATCACCCGCGCCATGTACAATAAGTACCGCGCCTGGACGATCTTCAACCAGCTCCGCGTGCTGGAGTTCTACGCGCAGCAGGGCGATGCGACCCAGGCCCAGCAGTATGCCAGCCAGATCACCACGTATCAGAACGAGTTGCAGCACCTGGATAGTTGGCCGACCATCGACGCGACCACGCTGCAGCAACTGGCCGACAACCTGCTGCTGGAGCAGAAGGCCGGCGCCGACCTGGGCGTGAGCGTGACCGATGCCGACGTGCTGGCCGCGGCGCAGAAGAACTTCGAGCCGCAGCCGACCCCGATTCCGGGGCCGACCGAAACGCCCGGCACGCCGACGGCCACCGCGACGGCGACCCCGACCGGGGCGCCGCCCACCGCGACGGCGACCGCGACCGGCACCCCGCCGACCGAAACGCCGACGGTGACGCCGACGGCCACGCACACGGCCACGCCCGGTCCCAGCCCGACGACGACCTCGACGCCGACGATCACCAGCACCCCGCTGCCCGTGCCCGGCGCGGAGAAGACGGCGGTGGTCGACTACAACAGCTTCATCCAGGCCATCGCGGCGGGGCCCGCGCCGGCCACGGGCTACTGCTCGCTGGGCTGCCCCAGTCTGTCCGAGCAAGACTACCTCAGCCTGGTCGTCAAGCCCGATGAACTGCAGAAGAAGGTCACCGAAAAGCTGGCGGCCAACATCCCGACGACCCAGGAAGAAGTGCACGTGCAGCACATCCTGGTGAATGCGGACCAGGAGGCCCTGGCGAAGGACATCAAGGCCCAGCTCGACAAGGGTGCGGACTTTGCGGCCCTGGCCGCGAAGTATTCGACCGACACCAGCAATAAGGATCAGGGCGGCGACCTGGGCTGGTTCGCTCCGACCGAGAAGGGCGGCCCGATGGTGAAGGAGTTCTCCGACGCCGCGTTCGCCCTGACCAAGCCCGGCCAGATCAGCGACCCGGTGAAGAGCCAGTTCGGCTGGCACATCATCCGCCTGATCGAGCGCGGCCCCCGGCCCCTGACCAGCGACGAGCTGGACAAGGCCAAGAGCGACGCCTACAGCGCATGGCTGAGCGACGAGAAGGCCAAGTCGACCATCCGCCTGGACATCCCGGCGACGCCGACGCCCTTCCCGACGCAGGCGCCGCTGCCCACGGAACCGCCCGCGGCGGCCACGGCCACCGTGCCGCTGACCGGCACGGTGGGGACCGCGGAGACTCCCGCCACCACGCCGGTGACCACGCCGGCGACGGACACCACGGGCGCCAAGGCGACGGCCGTGCCGGGTAGCCCCGGCGCCACGCCGACGCAGTAGCGGCGCGCCGCGCGCAAAAAAAGAGAGGGTGCAGCTCCGGCTGTGCCCTCTCTTTTTATATGCACTTGTCTGGTGGGATCCGCTCAGGCTTCCGGCTTGCGGCGGACGTGGAGCACGATCCCGGTGATCACGGTGATAATGGTGACTACCACGAGTTCGACCCAGAACCCGGTGTTCGGATCGGGCCAGGCCGGCGCCGCGGGGGGCGCGGGGGGCCCGGCTTGCACACCGGGGAAGACGGACCAGAACACCAGCCCGGCAGCCACGATCGACAGGACGGAGAGGAGCGTGCGGCCCGAGATCATCTGGGTCACGCCCTCCGGGGGCAATTGCATCGTATCGTCTCCTATCAACCCGAAGATGAGATTTGCATCACCGTCCGGCACACGGCGGTGCCCCGTGCCGCCGCCGCAGTTTACCGGCGACCTTACGGGCTGCGGCGGTAGTATAGCACAGGGTCCGGGGGATGACAATGCTTTAAGAATTGAATTTGGGGCAAAAATTGCAGCCAATTGGTACTACGCGGGTTGCACCGTTAGTACTATTGGCTGGCCGGCGGGCCGGTTTGAAACCGGCCCCTACAGCGCCGATTGGGGCGGCGGGCCGGTTTGAAACCGGCCCCTACAGCGCCGATTGGGGCGGTGGGCCGGGTTGAAACCAGCCCCTACAGCGCCGCTACGGATCAGCCTGGAACAGTTGGCGAATCCAATTCGCCGGCGGGCGGGGTGGGCATGCGGTCCAGCACGGCGACGCTTTCGATGTGGTACGTCTGAGGGAACATATCCACTGCTTGTATGCGCTGGAGCGTGTAGCCGGGGGCCAGGGTGCGCAGATCGCGAGCGAGGGTGCTGGGATCGCAGGAGACGTAGATCAGGCGCGCGGGCGGGTGGGCCAGCAGGTACTGCAGCAGGGCGGGCGCGCAGCCAGTGCGCGGCGGGTCCAGCAGCACGACATCGGGCTCCACGTCGAGTGCGGGCAGCACCTCTTCCACGCGGCCCGGCTCCAGTTGCAGTTGCTCGGCGGGGATCTGCCGCAGCGCCGCCGTCCAGCGCGCACTCTCGACGGCGGCCCAGTCGCTCTCAATCGCCACCACCCGGCGCGCCTGGCCGCCCGCCAGCAGGGCCAGCGCGAAGGCGCCCACGCCGCTGTAGGCATCGACCAGCAGGTCCACCGGCTCGGGCAGCGCGGCCCGGATCAGGTCCAGGATCTTTTCGGCCTGGATGTTGTTGACCTGGAAGAAGGCGTGCGGCGCGACCCAGTAGCGCCCGTCGCCCAGGCGCTGGCGCACCACGCCGGGCGGGGCCTCGGGCCGGTCCTCCGCCGCCTCCTGGCGGGCGCT
>CBJNAR010000723.1:0-3019 GCA_966434075.1 uncultured bacterium | reverse complement strand
CGCATGGGCATGCCGCACACCGGCCACCCGGATCCCGCGCTGCCCTACGGGGCCGCCGCCCTGCTCGGCCTGGGCAGCCTGCTGCTCGGCCTGGCGCTGCGGCGGCGGCTGCGCTCGCGCTAACCCGCGGCACCCCGCCCGCCCCGAACCACAGCAACGCCCCCAGACCGGCGGACCGGTCTGGGGGCGTCGTACATATGGAGAAGCGCAGATCGGGGGCACCCGACGCCGCAGCGTCAGACCGGACAGCCAAGCAGCGCAGTTGCCCCGTACAAGACGAGATTCTGCGCTACGCTCAGAATGACAAGTTCCACGGCCAGCCGAGATTCTTCGCTGCGCTCTTCTAAAAATAGCACCGTGGATGTCGGTTGAGCAAACACTTGTGCTATTCTCATGCGCGCTGGTGTGCCGCAGGCACATGATTGACTCAGAATGACAGGGGCGCGGGCGCACCGAGATTCTTCGCTGCGCTCAGAATGACAAGCTTCCTTCGTTACTGACTACTGGCCCCTCGTCCACTGACCACTGACCACTGACCACTGACCACTGACCACCCGTCGTACTCAGCACTCAGCACTTCTTCCCTCGTTGCGCCATTTTCATGAAAACGGCGGGTTATGTCGAGTTAGGCTTGACATGACGGGGGCGCCTGTGGTAAGCTTACAACCAACGCGGCTTTTGTAGTTGAGATCGTTCGCCCCCTGTTTATTAACCCATAGTTTTCGGCCCGAATCGGCGGGGCGCTACCAGCGCCGGTGCGGGCCACCGACCCTCCGCGGCGTGCCCTTGCTGCCCACCGGCCCGGCGCGCGCACCCTATCGGTGCCATTCCGCGTGTTTCGCCGGAGCGGGCCCGCCGCCGTCCATCGCGTAGTGCCGCTGGAAGCGGACCCCGGTCGCTTCCTCATTCCTGGTCCCATAACCGCCGTGTTATCCACCTGGCCTCCCATTGCCAGGCCGGGCGGATTGGAAAGAGGTATCCCATGGATCGTTGGCTGCAGCGCGGCCCCGGCCACTGGCGCAAAGAAGCGGATCTTCCCATCGGCCATGTCGTCGCCGAAATTCGCAAACAGGAATATTTGCCCCTCTATAGCACGCGGGTCGAAGTCACCTTTACGCAGGCCCATGTGCCCCAGCAAGTCACCAAAACCTCCATCGGCTTGCTGAACGCGGCGGTCGCGCAGGTGACCTGTAACCGGCTCCTGGCCGAGATCATCGCCGTGACCACCCTGACGAAAAATGTCCCGGACCCCGTCGCCGGACCGGCCGGCCACTAGCCGCCGCCCCAGGGCCGAGCGCCGCGGTGCGCTCGGCCCTTTTTGTTGCCCGGTGGGCGCTGGGCCAACCTCTCCCCCCGCCCCTCCCCGCCGCGGCAAGGGGAGTCACGTCTGATCGCGAAAGCGATTCCCCCTGCCCGCGCCGTATCTCCTCGTCTGCTCGTCATACTGAGCACTCAGCAATGTGCTACGCACCGCTGCGCGAACAGCACTCAGCACTCGTTAGGGGGTTAGGCCGGTTGCCTCAGCCCTCGTCCGGCGTGCCCAGCGCGCGCCGGACGGCGGCCAGCAGGTCGTCCACATCGAACGGCTTCAGCACGACCGTAATCCGCTTCTGGGTCAGCCAACCCTCGATCTCCTTCACCTGGTTCAGCGCCGCCGTGCAGACGATGATCGGGATGCCCGCGGTGGCCCGCGTCATCTTCAGCTTCTGCAACATCTGCCAGCCCGTTTGCTCATCGCCGATCAGATAGTCGATGATGATCAGGTCGGGGGCGACCCGCGTGACTTCCGCCATGTCGTGGACGCCGTAGGAGTAGAGCGAAACCTCGTAGCCTTCCTCGGTGAGCAGATCCCGAAACAGTTCCAGGATCTCCTGCGTGTCGTTGATGACCATAATGCGCGCTGCCATACCGCCGTGTCTGCCTCCTGGCACCCGGCGCGGGCGCCGGGTGCCGCTACGTACTTGCCCGCCCGCTGTTCAAGTTCCATGCCAGGGCGATGGGCCCCGGCGCCAATGGTCATTCCAAGCGCAGCGAAGAATCTCCCTCTGGTATCCCCACACGACGAGACTCTTCGCTGCGCTCAGAGTGACAAGCCACGCTCGCGTTTCCGACCACTGACCGCTGACCACTGACGGCTGACCACTGACGGCTGACCGCTGACCACTGACCACTGACCACTGACCACTGACCACTGACCACTGACCGCTGTGCTATAATAGCCGCACAACCCACCCGCGCCGGAGGATCGCCCATGCCCACGCCCGCCCGCGTTGCCGCCGTCATCGGCATCAACTATACCGCGTTCCCCGCCGGCGTGGCCGCCGAGGCGCAGAGCCGCGCCGGGCTGGCCGCCTTGCGCTTTGCCGAGGCCGACGCGACGGCGATGGCGGAGGTGCTGCGGGGCGCGGGCTACGCGGTGGAGATGTTGCTGGGGGCGGCGGCCACCCGGCCCGCCATTCTCGACCTGTTGCGCCGCCAGGCGCGCGCCGCCGGGGCCGCCGGCCTGCTGCTGGTCTACTTCGCGGGGCACGGCGAGATGGACCCCGACGACGCCGGCACGGCCTATTTGCTGCCGGTGGACGCCGACCCGCACGACCCGGCGGACCGCGGCATCCCCCTGGACGACCTGGCCCTGCGCCGCCTGGGCAGCACGCCCACGGCGCTGGTGTTGCTCGACTGCTGCCATAGCGGCTACGCGGTGGGGCTGCGCGGCGGGGCGGTGGCGGCGGGGCGCGAGTTCGGGCGGCTGGCGCAGACCAGCTTCGGGCAGACCGCCGGGCGCATCGTGCTGACCGCCTGCGCGGGCGACGAGCCGGCGCGCGAACTGGGCCGCCTGGGCCATGGCGCGTTCACCTACTACATCCTCGACTGGTGGCGCACCAGCCCCAAGGGCGACGAGTGGAGCCTGGCGAGCCATGTGGCCGAGGGGCTGCAACGCGAGCGCCTGCCCGCGCCGGTGCGCGGCGGGGTGCAGCAAGGCCCGCTGCTGCTGCGTGACGCCGATCCGGCCCCCGCCCCT
>CBJNAR010000722.1:0-3021 GCA_966434075.1 uncultured bacterium | reverse complement strand
GCATGATTTCGAGCGCGCGGGCCGGGCCGACCAGCCGGGTCAGCCGCACCGTGCCGCCGAAGCCGGGGATGATGCCCAGGTTGATCTCCGGCTGGCCGAAGCGGGCCCGGTCGCTGGCGATGCGGAAGTCGCAGGCCAGGGCTAGCTCGTTGCCGCCGCCCAGGCAGGCGCCGTTGACGGCGGCGATCACCGGCACGGGCAGGTTGTCCAGCCGGTCGAACAGGCTGTGCGCCTCGTTCAGGATCGGCAGCGCCTGCTCCGGCGACTGCAACCCGGCGATGTCCTTGATGTCGGCGCCGGCGATAAATACCTGCCCCGCCGCCGTGATCACCACGGCGCGCACATCCTTGTTGCCTTCGAGTTCGCCCAGCACATCGGCCAATTCGCGGATCGTGGCCCCGTCCAGGACGTTGACCGGCGGGTGATCGATGGTCACGGTCGCAACGCGGTCTTCAATGCTCAATTTTACAAACTGGCGCTCTGCCATGTGTTTTGCTCCCTTGCAATTGGTGGTCAGTGGTCAGCTATCAGCTATCAGACAGCGGAGCGCCAAGCGCGAGCGCTGATCGGAGTACCTCTCGCACTCGTCTTACTCAGCACTCAGCACTCAGCACTCAGCACTCACGTATATTCGAGGAAGCCCTGGCCGGTCTTTTTGCCCAGTTCCCCGGCGGCGACTTTCTCGCGCAGCAGCGGGGCGGGCGCGAAGCGCGGGCCAAGCTCCTGCTCCCAGGTCTCCAACTCGTGCAACACGGTGTCCAGGCCCATCTCGTCGGCCATCTCCAGCGGGCTCTTGGGGAACCCGGCGCCCGCCTGCATCGCCAGCCCGATGTCGCCCAGGCCCGCAATGTTCTCGGATACGCAGTAGGCGGCCTCGTTCAGCAGCGGCAGCAGCAGCCGGTTGGGCGTGAAGCGCGTGCCCTTGATGCCGGTCTCGGCCTGGACCTCGGCGATCAGTTCGTCGAGCGTGGGGCCGGTCTCGTCGCCGTAGGTGTAGAAGCCCTTGCCGGTCTTCTGACCCAGGCGCCCGGCCTCGACCAGTTTGCCCAGCAGGTGCGACGCCTGCATGCGGTCGCCGTAGGCCTCGGCCATGGTCATGCCCGCGTGATAGCAGACATCCAGCCCCAGCATGTCGGCCAGGGTGAAGGGACCAAGCGGCATCCCGGCTTCGACCATCGCCGTGTCGATATCCTCGGCGCTCGCCGCGCCTTCTTCGAGCGCGAAAATCGCTTCGTTGAGGTAGGGACTCAGCAGGCGGTTGACCAGGAAGCCGGGGCACTCCTTCACCACCACCGGGATCTTGCGTAATTCCTTGGCGAACTGGATCGTGCCCTCGACCGTCTCCTCGCTCGTCTCGCTGCCGGGGATGACCTCGACCAGCTTCATGACGTGCGCGGGATTGAAGAAGTGCAGGCCGACGACCTGGCCGGGACGGTTCGTCGCTTCGGCCATGGCGCTGATCGAGAGGGCCGACGTGTTGCTGGCGAGCACGGCGCCGGAGTGGAGGATGCCGTCCAGTTCTTTGAAGACGGCCTGCTTGACGGACAGCTTTTCGGGCACCGCTTCGATGGCGATATCCACGTCGTCGAAGCCGGTGTAGTCGAGTTGCGGCGTGATGAGCGCCATCTTCTCCTCGACCTGCGCGGCGGACATTTTGCCCTTGCGGGCGCGGTCTTCGTAAATCCCACGGGCTTTCGCCATGCCCGCGTCCAGTGCGGCTTGATCCACGTCCTTGAGGATCACCGGGAGTCCGCTGTAGCTGATGACCTGCGCGATGGACCCGCCCATCGCCCCTGCCCCAATCACAGCGGCTTTGAAGATAAACATGGCTGCCTCCGCTATATGCTAACCAAGCGGTTAGTTTTTGGGACCGAATCGACTCCACCGTCTGCACGGGGAGTTGTACGGCCATTGTAGATCACGGCGCGGAAACTTGTCAACCGCGACCCGCAGGCCGCCTTCGATCCTCACCGCAGAGACGCCGAGGGCGCAGAGATCGTTAAAGTGAGCGGGGTTTGCGAGTCGAGTTTCGACGGGGGATGACTGCCGGCACTAGACTCCGGTCAGGGCGTTAATCACATCCAGCAGGCGATCCAGGTCAAAGGGCTTGCGGATGAGCGCCGCATAGTTGCAGTCCGCGGGGCTAACCAGGGTCGGCGCGGCAGTCATCAATACCACGGGGACATCGCGGTAGGCCGGGTCGGCCTGCATGCGGCGGCACATCTCCCGCCCATCCATCACAGGCATCATCACATCGCACAGGACCAGGTCGGGCTGTGTGGTAGGCAGCGCGGCGAGACCGGCGCCCCCATCGGCCACGGTCACGACCCGATAGCCCACGTCCTCAAGCACGGCGCTGAGGACCTCGGTGAGGATCAGTTCGTCCTCCACGATGAGGATGGTTTTCATGGCACCCCGCCCGGAGTATGTAACTCCTCCCGGCGGGCTACCCTGGTTATGCGGTTATGGTCGATCCTGGCGATGCCGCGCATGGGCAGTTGGACCTCGGGCGCTGAACAGACACGTTCCACGGAAACACGCGCGCTCGCGTCCTGTTTGGCGCGCGCAACGCCGGAAGCCGCAAGAACCGGGCCAATGCCATCCGGCGCCGGGATGCGCCCCGGCAAGAAAAATGGGGCGGGCCTTCAGCGGCCCGCCCCACCCTGATTTGATTGGCTACCCCGCCGGGCGCTTACGCCCGTTCGAGCACGACCGCCGCGCCCTGGCCGCCGCCCACGCAGAGCGTCGCCACGCCGTACTGGACGTTCTTCTTCTGCATCTCGCGGGCCAGCGTCAGCAGCAGCCGCACACCGGTCGCGCCGATGGGATGGCCGAGGGCGATGGCGCCGCCGTTGACGTTGACCTTGCTGCGGTCGAGTTCCAGCGCCTTTTCCACGGCCAGGTACTGCGCCGCGAAGGCTTCGTTGACCTCCCACAGCCCCACCTCGTCCTGGCGGATGCCGGCCTTCTTGAGCGCCTTGGGCACGGCCAAGGCAGGTCCCAGGCCCATGCGCTCAGGTT
>CBJNAR010000721.1:0-3027 GCA_966434075.1 uncultured bacterium | reverse complement strand
AATGACGGGGGATGCGGGCCGGCTTCCTGAGAATCCACTTGCATCGGTACTGCACCGGTCATTATACCGCACCGGCCCACGCCGCCGCCGGGCCGGCCTGCATGTCATGAGCGGCGGCCCGGCGCGCGCCCTGGTGGGGCGGGTATAATAGAGGGATTGTCTCGCCCCGGTGGTGTGTGTATACCAGGGGGATAGTGGTTTTTGGTTCTGGGTGATATGGTGAATAGAGGATGACGATGTTTGCACGATGGCGCGCGCGCCTGAGCCCGGCGGCGCGCGGGGGGCTGTTTTATTTCGGCTACTACGGTGCTGCCGCGACGTATATGCCTTTTCTCAGCGTGTTCTTTGCCCGGCGCGGGCTGTCGGGGCAGGAGATCGGCGTGCTGGCGGCGGTTGGGCCGCTGATGGCGCTGGTGGCGGCCCCGGCGCTCTCCGCGCTGGCCGACCGGCGCGGGTGGCGCTTGCAGATGCTCAGCGCGGCGATGGCGGGCAGCGCGCTCAGCCTGCTGGCGCTGCTGGTACCCGACTCGTTTTGGGGGCTGCTGGTCGTGGTGGCGCTGCTGGCGATCGCGAGCAGCCCCGTCGCGCCGATTTCCGACGGCTTGATGGCGCGCATGGCGGCGCGGCGCGGACTGTCTTACGGGCAGATGCGGCTCTGGGGGTCGCTCAGCTACGCGCTGGTCGCGGCGGCGGGCGGGGCGCTGTGGCAGGAGGCCGGCTTCCGCGTGGTGCTGCCCGTGGCGGCGGCGTTGTTTCTGGCGCTGATGCTGGTGGCCCCGCTGCTGGACGACGAGCGCCCGGTCACGACCGAGGCGCCCAGTTCGCTGCGCGTGGTCACGCGCGACAGCCGGTTGCGCATCGTGCTGGTCGCCACGTTCCTGCTTGGCCTGGGCATGGGCATGGCCCTGACCTTCGGCGGCATCTACATGGACCGGCTGAGCGGCGGGCAGTTCCTGGTGGGGCTGTTCGCCGGGCTGACGGCCTTCTGCGAGTTGCCGACGATGCATTGGAGCGAGAACCTCATCCGGCGGCTGAGCGCGCCCTGGACGCTGGTGCTGGCCTACGTATTGCAGGGCAGCGGGTACATCGGCTTCCTCTATATCCGCCAGCCGGAATTGTTGCTGGGCGTGGCCGTGTTGCAGGGGCTGGGGTTCGGGCTGTTCCTGCCCACGACGGTCCGGCTGGTCGATACCCTGGCGCCCGCCGAATGGGCGACGACGTTCCAGGGCCTGTTGAGCGCGGGCGTGTGGGGACTGGCGCCGCTGGTGGCCGGGCTGCTCGGCGGGAGCCTGTTCGACGCGGGCGGCGCGCCGGCGGTGTTCGTGGCCTGCGTGGTTGTCACGGTGGCCGCGGCGCTGCTGCTGGTGGGGGCGCAACTCGCCGGGATCTTCCGGCGGGCCGGGGAGCCGCCGCGCGACTCGCACGATCCGCCCGCGGCGCCCGGCGCGCGCGAAACCGGGCCGTCGCCCGCGTAGCCGGGGCGGGGCGCGCGGCAGGTGAGCAGCCGGGCGGAGTACTGGCGCGGTTCTTGCTTGGATGCTCTCCCTAGAGGGAAGCATGCCGGATCTCAGCGAGTACAACCGCAAATTAATCGAAGAATTTCGCGCGAACCGGAACCAGCCGGGCGGGCCGATGCCCGGCCGGCCTCTGGTGTTGCTGACGACCACGGGCGCCAAAAGCGGCCGGCGCCACACCACACCCATGATGTATATCCGCGACGGCGACCGCCTGCTGGTAGTCGCCTCCAACGCGGGCGCCCCGGCCCACCCCGACTGGTATCGCAACCTGGTGGCCGACCCGCATGTCACCGTCGAGGTGGGGCCTGAGATGTATGACGCTACCGCCGTGGTTCTGGATGGGGCGGAGCGGGAGCGGATCTGGGCGCGCATCGTCGAACAATACCCCTTTTTCGCCGAGCACCAGGCGAAAGTGACGCGCCACATCCCGGTGGTCGCGCTGGAACGATAAGCGCACTGCCGGCAGCGGATCACCACCGGACCGCGCACGCGGGTTCCCGCAGGGAACCCGCACTAACCGTGCATCCCGCGCGTCGTCGCCGGGAACGTGACCCTTTCCGTCTGTGATTGGTTCTACATATCCCTGAGTGGAGGGATTCGTCGGGTATAAAAGTTGCTTATGCACGAGTAAGAGAATGAGCAGACGTTGCTGAGCCGCGAGCAGCCAACGCATCACGCTATTCCATAGAAAAGGCAAGGTATGCTCATGTTCGATTATCTAATTGTCGGCGCCGGGTTCGCCGGCTGTGTCCTGGCCGAGCGCCTGGCCCGCGACGCGGACAAGAATGTCCTGATCTGCGACGTGCGCCCGCATATCGGCGGCAATGCCTACGACCACTACAACGACGACGGCATCCTGGTCCACAAGTACGGGCCGCACATCTTCCACACCAATTCCGCCGAGGTCTTCGACTACCTGTCGCAGTTCACGGTCTGGCGGCCCTACCAGCACCGGGTACGCGCGCTGGTCGACGGCCAGCTCGTGCCGATGCCGATCAACCTGGACACGATCAACCAGCTCTACGGGCTGAATCTCACCGCGTTGCAGGTCGACGACTTCCTGAAGTCGGTGGCCGAGCCACGCGCCGAGATCCGCACGTCGGAAGATGTGGTGGTGAGCAAGGTGGGCCGCGAACTCTATGAGAAGTTTTTCCGCGGCTACACGCGCAAGCAGTGGGGCCTCGATCCCTCGGAACTCGACGCGTCGGTGACGGCGCGCGTGCCCACGCGCACCAACCGCGACGAGCGCTACTTCACCGACACGTACCAGGCCATGCCGCTGCACGGCTATACACGCATGTTCGAGCGGATGTTGGACCACCCCAACATCAAGATCATGCTCAACACCGACTACCGGGAGATCGAGGATGTCATCCCCTACGGCGAGATGATCTATACCGGCCCCGTGGACGCGTTTTTCGGGTACCGCTACGGCAAGCTGCCCTACCGGTCGCTGCGCTTCGTGCACGAGACCCACGACACGCCGGTCTACCAATCGGCCCCGGTGATC
>CBJNAR010000720.1:0-3027 GCA_966434075.1 uncultured bacterium | reverse complement strand
CAAAGGCTTTTGCCGCAATGGCGCCCAGATCGTCCGCGCAAAGCCAGGGCAGCGGCCGCGCCGGTCCCATCAGCGCCGGCATGAGATGCCATGTGCCCACCGCCGGGAAGAATTTCGACTCGGTCATCAACTCCATCAAGGCCATCGGCCGCAGGATCGTCAGCGGCAGGCCCAGGGCCTTCATGTGCTCCTCGACCTGGAGTTTGGTTTCCCAGGACGGGATAGCGGTGCCCTTCTGCCCGATCCCGGCGGAGCCATAGACCAGATGCTGCACCCCGCCGGCCTTCGCCACGTCGGCGACGTTCTTGCCCTGCTGCACCTCGGCTTCGGGGCCGCCGATGAACGGGTTTTGCACGCTGTAGACACCGTAGGCCCCCGCAAAACTCGCCCGCAGCGAGGCCGGGTTGCCCATATCGCCCGGCACCACGTCGGCGCCGAGCGCTGCCAGCGCCTGCGCGCGCTTGCTCGCCGTGTTGCGGGTCAGAGCGCGGACCTGCCAACCGTCCATCAGCAAATGCCGGGTGACTGCACCACCCTGCAGCCCCGTGGCCCCGGTCACGACGATCGTCTTCCGTCCAGCCACTGTCATGGCATGCCTCCTCGTTCAGGTCCACTGATAACCATTACGGTCACTCGGATAACCCTTTACAGGAGTGGCTTTCGAGCCATCACGTGCTTCGTCGCAGTGCCATGAGGTTGTAAAGGCTGAGCTAGATCTCTGTATATTGTAGCAGACGCAATCCGAGAAGGCAACTAGGAACTAGGTATAGTGTATATTGAATTTTGCTTCCCTTAACTGCCGGGCGGCACACTGCTCAGGAGCGGCGGGTTGCTTCTAACGAGTCTAGCGGGGTCGTGCGGGCCTCGATGATGCAGATAGCCGCGGAGCCACCCGGCCGGCACCTCTGCCCTGGCCGGCCCCGGCAGTCCGCGGCATGTCATCGTCCTTTGCCCCCACTGATGCTCAGCCTGTCGCCTGTGTAGGTCGGCAGCGGCGGGCGATCAGCACGTTTCGACGGGTTCGGAATCAGGCACTGTCGCGGTGCGCCGGGGATCCCCGGCGTCGACCGGGGCCAGCGCCTGGCGCAGGACATACTGCAGGATGCCGCCGTGCTGGTAGTAGCGGAGTTCCTGTGGCGTGTCGATGCGCACCCGCACCGCGAATTCCAGCACGCCACCGTCCGGGCGCGTCGCTCGCACCTTGAGTTGCTGACCGTCCGCGAACCCGCTCGCCACAGCGCCGGCCAGGCCGGTGATGTCGAAGACTTCGTGTCCGCTCAGGCCCAGCAGCGCCGGAGACTCTTCGGCCAGGAACTGCAACGGCAGGATGCCCATGCCGATCAGGTTCGAGCGGTGGATGCGCTCGAAGCTCTCGGCGATGACGGCGCGCACCCCCAGCAGGGCCGGGCCTTTGGCCGCCCAGTCGCGGCTGGAGCCGGTGCCGTACTCCTTGCCGGCCAGGACGATCAGCGGCACGCCGCTGGCCTGGTAACGCATCGCGGCGTCGTAGATGGGCGTCACCTCGCCGGTCGGCAGATAGGTGGTGAAGCCGCCCGCGGTGCCCGGTGCGAGCCGGTTGCGCAGATGCGGGTTGGCGAAGGTGCCGCGCACCAGCACCTCGTGGTTGCCGCGCCGCGCGCCGTAGCTGTTGAAGTCGCGCGGATCCACGCCGTGATCCAGCAGGTACTGGCCGGCGGGCGAGGCCGCGCGGATGCTACCGGCGGGCGAGATGTGGTCGGTGGTCACGCTGTCGCCCAGCACGGCGAGCACCCGCGCGCCGGTGATCTCCGGCACGCGCTCCGGCGCCTCGCGGGTCATGCCCTCAAAGAATGGCGGGTGGCGCACGTAGGTCGAGTCCGGGTCCCAGGCGAACCGGTCGCCGGTGGGCGTGTCCAGCCCGTGCCAGCGTGCGTCGCCCGCAAACACCTCGGCATAGCTACGCCGGAACATCTCTGACCGGATCGCGGCGGCCATCGTCGCGGCAATCTCCTGCCGGCTGGGCCAGATGTCGCGCAGGTAGACGGGTTGGCCGTCTGTGCCGGTGCCCAGCGGCTCGGTGGTCAGGTCAATGGTCATGCGCCCGGCCAGCGCGTAGGCCACCACGAGCGGCGGCGACATCAGGTAGTTGGCTTTCACGTCCGCATTGATCCGCCCCTCGAAGTTGCGGTTGCCCGACAGCACCGAGCAGACGACCAGCTTGCCCTCGTCGACGGCCCTGGAAATCGGAGCAGGGAGGGGCCCGGCATTGCCGATGCAGGTGGTGCAGCCATAGCCCACCGTGTGGAAGCGCAACGCATCGAGGTAGGGCGCCAGGCCTGCCGCCTGCAAATACTCGGTGACGACCCTGGAGCCGGGCGCCAGCGAGGTCTTAACCCAGGGCGGCGTCGCCAGCCCGCGCTCGACGGCCTTCCGGGCCAGCAGCCCCGCCGCCACCATCACCGAGGGGTTTGAGGTGTTGGTGCAACTGGTGATCGCCGCGATCACCACGGCGCCGTGGTCCAGCGCGAACTCGCCCTGCGCTAGCTGGACCTTGACGGCGGTGAGCAGCGCGATTTCCTGGGCGATGCCGCCCGCGGTGTGGGCGCCACCCGCGCCTTCTCCGCCGCGCCCATGGGGCTGCGGGGCGGGCGGGCCGGCCGGATGGAGCATGTGGAGCAGGGCGTTCTCGAAGGACGCGCGGGCGGCGGAGAGGGCCACCCGGTCCTGCGGGCGCTTGGGGCCGGCGATGCTCGGCTCGACCGTGCTCAGGTCCAACTCCAGCGTGTCCGAGTAGCGCGGCTCGGGCGACTCGGCGGTGTGGAACAGGCCCTGCGCCTTGCTGTAGGCCTCGACCAGCGCCACGTGGTCCTCCGAGCGCCCCGTCAGGCGCAGGTAGCGCAGCGTCTCGGCGTCGATCGGGAAGATGCCGCACGTGGCCCCGTACTCCGGCGCCATGTTGGCAATCGTGGCCCGGTCGGCGATGGGCAGCGCGAGCAGGCCGGGGCCGTAGAACTCGACGAACTTGCCGACCACGCCCTTGTTGCGCAG
>CBJNAR010000719.1:0-3040 GCA_966434075.1 uncultured bacterium | reverse complement strand
GAGGTCGCCAACCGGCTCAAGGACAGCGGCGTCGAGGTGCAGCGGGCCTCGTTCGACCCGACCAGCGCGCCCGCACTGGCCGCCGACCTCGGCGCCTTCTTCCGCGAACCGGCCCCCGGCAGCGCGGTCACGCTGCACGAAGAAGACGGCAAGGTCGTCTACTACAGCGTCGCCGCGACCAACCCGGCCACCCAGGAGTTGCGCGCCCGTGTCGGCACCCTCGCGGACTCGCTGCAAGCGAAGGACGCCGAGATCCAGCAGTTGCGGACCACGCTGGAAGGTCAGCAGACGACGCTAGGCGAGATTGCTACGCTGAAAACCAGCCTGGGGGACGCCCAGACGTTGCTCGAACAGCGCGATCACGAACTCGAAGCACTGCGCGGCCAGGTCGCGGATCTGCAACGCGTACAGACTGAGCTAACCACCGCCGCTTCCCCCGACCGGGTGAAGGCTATTGAAACGGAACTGGAAGATTTGCGGAGTTTCCGCACCCAGGTGACGCAATTCATGCAGCAGCGCCCGCCGCGCTAAGCGAGCGGGCGGGCAACCGCCTATCCGGCTGTACCTCTCAGCAAAACGGCCCGCTTCCCTTCACCGGGAAGCGGGCCGCGTCGTGGCCGGCGCGCCGGCTTAGCCGTTGACGGGACTCGTGCTACGGCTTGGCTAGCCCTTTGAGCGCGGTATAGATCGGGCGCGGCGTCCAGTCGGGATTCAAGATGCTGAAGTGGGACGGGCCGGTGTACCAGTCCTGGAAGGTGCTGAAGTTCAGGTTCCAGAGGAACATCACGCCGATCCACGGGTAGCGGCGCTCGGCGCGCTCGATGGCCCATATGGTGTTGGCCGCTTGCTGCGCGGTGGTGGTCTCGGAGCACTCGTCGTAGCCATCCAGTCGTTTGTCGCTGCACCAGCCGTATTCGGTCAGCCAGATCTGCTTCTGGCCCTCGCCATATTTCTCCATCACCTGGCGCTGCTGCTCGATGCGCCGGTAGTAGAACTGCCCGTGGTTGGTGAAGGCGCCCGCGGTGCTGGGGTCGTCGGGCCACATCGTATCAGGGGGGTTGTTGTAGCCGTAGGGGTGCGATCCCAGCACGTCATAATAGTTGCGCAGTTCGCCGTTGTGCCATTGGTACAACTGGTCGAGATACCACGTGTCTTCCATCGCCACGCCGGGGTCATAGATCCCCGTGGGCGTGAGCGCCCCGGCGACGACCACCGCCTGCGGGTTGCCGGCTTTGACGCCCAGGTAGCCCGCCTCCAACAGTTCGGCGTAGCGCGCGGGGTTCAGATCGCCGCTCTCGCTGAACAGGTTCTGCTCGTTCCAGATCTCGTAGGCCTGCACCTGGCCGCCGTAGTGCGCGGCCATGGCGTGCATGAAGTTGCGCAGGTAGATCGGGTCGGTGGGGAAGCCGTTCCCGCCGCCATTGGCCCACGCGGGCGCTTTCACCACGCTGATCATCAGGTTGATCCCGCGCGCCGCCGTGTCGGCCACGATGCTGTCGAGTTCGGCCCAGGCATAGGCGCCCGGCGACCCTTCGATGTCCTTCCATTGCACCTGCTGCTTGATCCAGTTGAAGCCGATATCCTGCACCGCGTCGAGGATCCGCTTGTGGTCCTGGTAGTACATATGCACGGTGATGCCGAAGCCCACATGGGGTCCGCTGAGGAAGGGTCCCGCCGGCGCGGGCGGATACCCGGCGGGCGGGTTCGGCGTCCAGCCGGGGAAGGGGCCGGCGGCGGGCGGCGAACTCGGCGGCCCCAGGTGCGCCAGGTAGTCGCGGCCCAGCAGGCCTAGCAGCACGTCGTAGGGCGGGCGGTTTTCGGGGTGCAACTCGAAGCGGTTGCGCTCGAAATACTGCACCGTGTAGGTCTTGCCGTCGGTGGCGTTCGTTTCCTGCAACTCGTTGGAGATCGGGTAGCCGAACTGGGCCAGCCCGCCGTTCTCCTCCCAGTATTGCAGAAAGGACCCCTGTAGATCGTGCCCCGTGGCCGCGAAATAGCGATGCGTCGGGTTATCCTCGAAGGAATCGGCCTTCGGGAAATCCCGGCCCACCGTCAGCGTATCGCCCAGCAGGCCCAGGAGGACCTCATATGGCGTGCCCGCGTGCTCAGGGTGGTATTCAAAGCGGTTGCGCTCGAAGTATTGGGTCAGGTAGCCGTTTTCCATCTGCGCCGCCGTGATTGGGTAGCCGAAGATGGGCAACCCGCCGTGCTTATCCCAGTAGTCGGCGAAGATAGCGGGGACGGTGAATCCGGTCTCCGGGTAGTAGCGATCTCCTGACGCGGCGTGACTCGCACCCGACCAGGGTAAGGCGGCCAGCAGCATTACGACCGGGATGAGCAGGCGTATGGGGCGGATCACGGGTGGGTCCTTTGTCTAAAGGGATATGTAATTAGAACCGGTTGGCCGCATCAGGCGCTTGTATTCATGACGCGTTACGCAGAGGGATGTTCCAGGTCGGGGCGAACACCGGCTCAGGCGCGAGCCTGGACCGCCTGAAAGTATTTGCTGGCCGGGACGCTGCCGCGCACGCCCGCCAGGTAGTGGCTGGCGGCAACGACTTTGTCCAGGTCCACGCCGGTATGGATGCCCAGTCCATCCAGCATGTACAGCAGATCCTCGGTAGCCAGGTTGCCTGACGCGCCGGGTGCATAGGGGCACCCACCAAGCCCGCCCGCTGCCGAGTCGAAGATCGTGATACCCAGTTGCAGCGCCGCCAGCACGTTCGCCAGGGCCGTGCCCCGCGTGTCGTGCAGATGCAACGCGAGGTGATCCGCCGGTAGATCGCGCAAGAGCAGGCCCATCACCTCCAGGATGCCGTTCGGCGTGGCGACGCCGATGGTATCGCCGATCGATACCTCGGCCACGCCCAGGTCGAACAGGCGCATCGTCACATCGCGCACCTTCTCCGGCGGCACATGCCCTTCGTAGGGGCAGCCGAAGGCCGTCGAGACGTAGCCGCGCACCCGCACGTCGTGCGCCCGCGCCAGCGCGATCACGGCGGCGAAGTTCGCCAGCGACTCGGCGATGGTGGCGTTGATG
>CBJNAR010000718.1:0-3050 GCA_966434075.1 uncultured bacterium | reverse complement strand
ATCGGCCGGTATATAAAAAAGGTCACAAACGCCGGACGGGCAGGCGTAATTATACCCCATCGCGAGGCTGCTTGCGCCGGGCCGGCCCGCGGCGTACAATAGCGCCCGGTCCCAGGCGCGCGAAAGACAGGTGGCATATGCCGTATACACCCGATGGGGAAGGGCGGATCTACTACGAAGCGCGCGGCGCCGGGCCGCCGCTGGTGCTGCTGCACGGCTTCGGCGAAGACGGGCGCGCGCTGCGCCCGCTGGCCGCGGCGCTGACCCGGCACTACCGAGTATGGGTGCCCGATCTCCCCGGCCAGGGCCGCTCGACGCCGCAACCCCGCACCTTCCCGCTCGATTTTTACCGCCAGGATGCCCTGCGCCTGCTGGGCTGGCTGGCGGCGCTGGGCCTGGACCGGGTGCATCTGGGCGGGTTCAGCGACGGCGCCGAGGTGGCGCTCTGGATGGCGATCTGCGATCCGTCGCGCATCGCGTCCCTGCTGGCCTGGGGCGTGGCCGGTGCGCTGGATGCCGCGGCTCTCCCGGAGATCGCTGCTATCGGCCGGCTCGTGGATGCGCCGCCGCCGCGCTGGCGCGCCTGGCGTGCCGCGTTGTGCCGCACATATGGCCGGGAGGGTGCCCATCTGCTGACCTCTCGCTGGGCCGCCGCCATGCAGGCGATCATCGCCGCCGGGGGCGAGATCAGCCTGGGCCGCGCCGGGGAGATCCGCTGCCCGACGCTGCTCATCAACGGGGCCGCCGATTCGATGAATCCGCCGGCTATGGCTCAACGCCTGGCGGATCAGATCCCCGGCGCGGATCTGATCATTGTGCCCGGCACCGGCCATGCCGTCCACGAGGAACGGCCGGAGTGGTTCCAGGCGACGGCCCTCGACTGGCTCGCTCGCCAGCCGTCCTTGGGTCCCAACGAGTAGCGATCTAGCTTCCCTAATGTAGCTTCCATCTACCTGTCGGGGACGGAATACGCTAAAGACGAACGAGTACGGGCGCGATCAATCGCGCCGCTACACCCAAGAGGTCGCTTGAACCTTTCCTAATCTCTTCTTGTTCTGTTTGTGAAACGGTAATGATATGATTGGGACATAAAAACGCCCCTGTTCCTTCGAGAAGGATAGGGCGCTTTCGTCGTTGACCGGGCTGGTAGATAGGCACAGGAGCACTGTCATTCTGAGCGCAGCGAAGAATCTCGTCTCGTTTGAGTCCACGACGAGACTCTTCGCTGCGCTCAGAGTGACAAACGCACTGGAACTAACCGCCTTAGCTGCCGGTCAGTTCCAGTTCCAGATCGTCGGGCGCGGTGCGCCGGGTGCCGCGCGTGGCCGGCTTGCGGGCCGCCGGGGCTGCGGCTGCGGCCGTGCGCTTGCGCGCGGTGGTTGCTTTGCCGGTCGTGGCGGTTTTACCCGTCGCTGTCTTGCTGCCTGCGGCGGTTTTGCCGCGCGTCGTGGTGCGGGCGGTGGCGCTGCCGGCGGCGCGACGGGCGGCCGGTTTTGCCGGTGTCTCCGTAGCGGGCACCACCGGCCCCTTATTGACCGGCTGTTGCCCGTTGTCAGGCGGCACGTCGCGGCTGGCCCACGAGCACTGGCTGCACCTGGCACCCTCGCCGCGCGCCCCCTGCATGATCAGGCCGCCACACTGGGGGCAGGCGCCGGGCAGGGGCCGGTTCCAGACCGAGAAGGTGCAGGCCGGGTAGCGGTCGCACGAGTAGAACACCTTGCCGCGTCCGCTGCGCTTCTCCACCATCTGCCCCTCATGGCAGATCGGGCAGCGCACGCCGACCAGCTTGGGGATGCTGCGCTTGTAGCGGCAGGCCGGGAACCCCGAACAGGCCACAAACGGCCCGAAGCGGCTGGTGCGGATCAGCAACTCCTTGCCGCATTCCGGGCAGGCTTCGCCCAGTTTCTCCGGCTCGGGCTTGTCCAGCGAGATATGGGCCACCTCGCGCTCGGCGCGCTCGATCTCCTGCTCGAAGGGGCTATAGAACTCGCCGAGCACGCGGCGCCATTCGCGCTCGCCTTCGGCCACATCGTCCAGTTCGCCTTCCATCTGCGAGGTGAAGCCGATGTCCACCACGTCGGGGAACTGCTCGACCAGCAAGTCATTGACCACCCGGCCCAACTCGGTGGGCACGAATTTCTTGTCTTGCTTCTCGACATAGCCGCGGTCCTGGACCGTGCCCAGGATGGGCGCGTAGGTGCTGGGGCGCCCGATGCCCTTCTCCTCCAGCGCTTTCACCAGCGTGGCCTCCGTATAGCGGGGCGGCGGCTCGGTGAAGTGCTGCTCCGGGCTGAGCTTGAGCAAGGTCAGCGGGTCCTGCTCGGCCAGGGGCGGCAGGGCCTTCTTGTCCAGATCGTCCTCGGCGTCGCCCGCGTCGTGGCCTTCGCGGTAGACGGCCAGGAAGCCGGGGAACTTGACGACCGAGCCGGTGGCGCGGAACGTATAGGGGCGCGGCGCTTTGGCCGTCGCCGGGCCGGCCCCGATGTCCACGGTCGTCTGGTCGAGCACAGCGGGCGCCATCTGGCTGGCGACGAAGCGCTGCCAGATCAGCCGGTAGAGGCGCAACTGCTCGGCGGTGAGATACGGCGCCAGGCTGTCGGGGTCGCGGCTCACCGTGGTCGGACGGATGGCCTCGTGCGCTTCCTGCGCGCCGCGCACCTTCTTGGTGTACTGCGGCGGGCTGGCCGGCACATATTCCGGCCCGAAGCGTGCCGCGATCACCTCGCGCGCCTCCGCCTGCGCCGACGACGCCACCTGCGTGCTGTCGGTACGCATGTAGGTGATCAGGCCGACCGAGCCGTCCTTGCCGATCTCGACGCCTTCATAAAGCTGCTGCGCGATCTGCATGGTGCGCCGGGCGGTGAAGTTCAGCTTGCGCGCCGCCTCCTGTTGCAGCGTGCTGGTGATGAACGGCGCGGCGGCGTTGCGCCGGGTCTCGCGCTTGCGCACGCTCTCCACCACATAGCGCGCGCCGTCCAGTGCCTGGATCACCGCGGTGGCCTCGGCCTCGTTGGTCAGTTCCGGCTTCTTGCCCTGGATCGCGTTGAGCA
>CBJNAR010000717.1:0-3070 GCA_966434075.1 uncultured bacterium | reverse complement strand
AGCGGGCGGTCGCGCGGCGGGAGGTAGCGGGCGAACAGGATGGTGATGTCGCGCAGGTGGGCGCGCACCGCGTCGGTCAGGCAGGTCGGGTCGTAGCGCCAGCCCCAGTTGCCGTAGGCGCGGCCCGGCAGGTTCATGCGGGCTTCGCTGCCCAGGCCGAGCAGATCCTGCAGCGGCACGATCGCCGTGTTGGCGACCGAACTGAAGGCCAGGCGCACCAGCTTTTCGGCGATGAGCTGCCCGGTCACGTCCTTGCGGTCGTCCAGGTCCAGGTAGTGCCGCACGTTCACCCGCTCCTGCTCCGACGCCGTCTCGTACCAGCCGGCGGTGGTGTCGTTGTCGTGGGTGCCGGTGTAGACCACGGTGTTGTGGTCGAAGTTGTGCGGCAGGTATGGGTCGGTGGCGTCGGTCTCGAACGCGCCGAAGGCGAACTGCAACACGCGCATGCCGGGGAAACTCATCGTCTGGCGGATCTCGACCACGTCGGGCGTGATCACGCCCAGGTCTTCGGCGATGATCGGCTGATCGCCCAGGGCGGCGCGGATCGCCTGGAAGAACGGCACGCCGGGGCCGGGCACCCAGCGCCCGTTGGCGGCGGTCTGTTCGGCATTAACCGGCACTTCCCAGTAGGCGGCGAAGCCGCGGAAGTGGTCGAGGCGCACGAAGTCGTACAGGCGGAAGACGTTGCGGAACCGCTCGACCCACCAGGCGTAGCCGTTGGCGGCCAGCACGTCCCAGCGATAGAGCGGGTTGCCCCAATACTGGCCCTTGGCGCTGAAATAGTCAGGCGGCACCCCGGCCACCACGGTAGTGCGGCCTCTTTCGTCCAGGTAGAACAATTCCGGGTGCGCCCATACGTCGGCGCTGTCGTAGGCGACAAAGATCGGGATGTCACCGACAATGCGCACGCTGCGCTCGTTGGCATAGGCTTTCAGCGTCCACCACTGCTTGAAGAACAGGTACTGGATATACTTCTGGAAGCGAATATCGTCCTCCAGCCTGGCGCGCCATTCGGCCATCGCCTCCGGCTGCCGCAGGGCCAGGCCCTCGTCCCAATCGCTCCAGACGCCGCCGCCATGGGCCGTCTTGCCGGCCATGAACAGCGCGTAATCTTCCAACCACCCGGCGCTCTCGGTCTCGAACAGGGCCAGTTCGGCCCGCACCGCGGGATGATCGCCGCTTTTGTACTCATCGTAAGAGCGCCGCAGCAGGGCCATCTTCCACTCGATCACCGGGCCGTAATCGACCCGGTCGGCGGGGAAGTCGGGCACCTTCTTGAGCTCCTTCGCCTGCAACAGCCCCTGATCGCAGAGCAGATCGGGGCTGATCAGCAGCGGATTGCCGGCAAAGGCCGAGAAAGCGGCGTAGGGCGAGTCGCCGTAGCCGGTGGGGCTGAGCGGCAAGATCTGCCAGAGCTTCTGGCCCGTCTGTTGCAAGAAATCGACGAAGCGATAGGCTTCCGCCCCCAGGTCGCCGATGCCGTAGGGGCCGGGGAAACTGGTGGGGTGCAGCAGGATGCCGCTGGCACGTTCAAAGTTCACGTGACGCCCTCCTTATACGCGAGCAGGGTTAAAAGACGGCTGCTGACCTGCTGCCTGAGAGACTCCCCGCGGATTCACACGACTATCGCCTGGAGTCGTCCTGGCCGGTATCGCCGCTGGAATGGCTCCCGTCACTACAATATTTGTGCCCTCGTCCCCCTGATTCCGGGCAATTGTTAAAGAACGCGGGCGCGGCGGATGGCGGGCCACACATGCCATCATGGCCGCAAGGCGCCACCGGGAACCGCACATAATCAGCGTGCGCTCTTCTGAGCCATGAAGACGAACCGCGACAGCCGGCGCTCGCTGGTGAGGCCATGGACCACGGCCAGGAATTGCTGCACGCCCTCGTATGTCGTCTCTCCTTCCACAGAGATCAAATCGGCGCGATGGCGTGCCCGCGAGTCGTGCCAGCGTTTGGAGACCTGGGCCGCATTGTCGGTAACATCTTCGCGGTGGATCAATTCGAGGCCGGCGTCCTGGATCGCCCGCTCATCGGCCCCCACCGGCGCGAACAGGAAATAGCCGATCGAGCTCCGGGTCGCCAGTTCCTCCTTGGTTACGAACCCGGTGACGATGACGGGATCGGTGAACAGGATGCGGCCACCGGGGCGCAAGACGCGCCACCATTCGGCCAGGGTGGCGACCCGGTCGGGTATGTGCAGGATCGCGTCGATACAGACTATGGCGTCGAAGGTGTCGTCGGCAAAGGGAAGCAGATGCCCGGCATCGATGTGCTGGAAGCGCACCTGATCGGCGACTCCTTGCGCCTGGGCCTGGGCATTGGCGGTGGCGATGCCGTTCTCGTTGATGTCGACGCCCACCACCCGGCAGCCCACCGTCCGGGCCATGAACAGCGCGGGCCCGCCCGATCCGCTGCCCACGTCGAGGATCAGCGACTCCGGCGCCAGCCCCAGCCACGCGAAAAACTGCCGGTACTCGCCGGTCGTCATCCAACTGCTCTGCCCGACATCCTCGCCGTAGGTGTCGCGCCGCACCTGCGCCAGCACCGCGTCGGCAAAATTACCGTATGCATCATTATAGAGGTCTACCTGGACAGCCATGGGGGACTCCTTTCCAACGCTACAACAACAATGCGCGCCGGGATCGCGCGGCCGGCGGCGGAGCGATAGCACTCAATTGCTGGGAATACGCGTGGGCAGCGCGTGGCACCTCCAGAGGCAGACTGAGCGGAGCCACCACGCCCTATTCTAGCACAGGTGGGGCGGCAGCACTAGAGTGGCGCACGTGGGACAGGACGTGCGGCGGGAATATCAACGCAAATGAGCGAGTACAAGCGGGCTTCGCGTACTTAACCCGCGGCTTGAGTCAGCAGGCCCCGCCAGCGTAGAAATATAAAGCGCACTAGGTGAGATCGAGAACATTTACAAAGTATGAAAAGAACCGTATAGTGCATTACCGGGCGTGTTGAAAAAGGTGTCTGCGAAACCGGATTCCCAGGCACGCATGACGAACCTTATCGGGCACACTCCTTAATCGCAGTCAGGGAGCCGTTTTCGTGGATCAAG
>CBJNAR010000716.1:0-3072 GCA_966434075.1 uncultured bacterium | reverse complement strand
CGTGATAGGACGCGGGCTGGCCGTCGATCAACGGCTGGGTGCGGCTGGCCGCGTTGGCGCAGACCCCGCAGATCGCCTGGAGCTTGCTGATGTGCTCGGCCTCAGCCATCAGCATGGGCATGGGGCCGAACGGCTCGCCACGGAAGTCGAGGTCGAGCCCGGCCACCAGCACGCGCACGCCGCGGTCGGCCAGTTCCCGGCACAGATCGACAATATCCCAGTCGAAGAACTGCACCTCGTCGATGGCGACGACCGTGGCGCCGGTATCGAGGGCGGCGCGGATCTCGGCGGTGTCGCCAGCGGAGATGGCCTGGTAGAGCAGGCCGTTATGCGACGCGACCTGCTCGGCGGCGTAACGATTGTCGAGGCGCGGTTTGAACACCTGCACGCGCTGGCGCGCGATCTGGGCGCGCTTAATCCGCCGGATCAGCTCTTCGGTCTTGCCGCTGAACATGCTGCCGCAGATGACCTCGATGCTGCCGGCGGGTCCGGGACCGTGGGGCCCCGGTTGGGGGGGAATGGTATCGGGCATAAGACCCCGTTACAATGGGCAAAGCGCGGAGCAACCGGCCTGTGCCGGGCTGCTCCGCGCCCCGTGGGTGGATACGATGTGTTAGCTTTCGCTACCGGCGGGCGTTTCCAGCAGCGCTTCGAGTGTGGCCGGGCGGGCCGCCTCGCGGGCGGGCTTCGGCGCCTTGGCCGGCTTGGCGGGCTTGGCCGCCTCGCGGGCGGGCTGCGGCGCGGCGGCAGCCGGGCGCTCCTGCGACCGCTGCATGCGGCGCATGAACCGCTCCACCTGGCCCGCGGTGTCCACGATGCGCTGCTCCCCGGTGAAGAACGGGTGGCACGCCGAGCACACGTCGGTGCGCAGTTGCGCCTTGGTCGAGCGGGTGGTCCAGCTATTGCCGCACGCGCAAGTGACGGTAGCGGTCTGGTACTTCGGATGAATATTCGGCTTCAAGTTTAGCTCCTTCCGGCGTTTATTCGCCGCCTGCCGGCGACGGTCCTTGCCGGGCAATGGACATATGCGAACGGTGTAGCTAGGCGACGGTCGGGGTGGGCTCCACCGCCTCGGCTTCCGCCGTGTCGCCCGCGCGCTGCGGATAGACGCTGACGCGCTTCTTGTTGTTTTCCTTGGCCGCGTGTTCGAACTTCACATAGCCGTCCGCCGTGGCGAACAGCGTGTGGTCGCGGCCAACCCCGACGTTGGTGCCGGGATCGATTTTGGTGCCGCGCTGGCGGACGATGATCGTCCCCGAGAGGACCGCCTCGCCGTCGTAGCGCTTCACGCCGAGCATCTTCGGCTTGGAGTCGCGCCCGTTGCGCGAGCTACCAACCCCTTTTTTATGGGCCATGTCTCTACTCTCCTGTGATCTGCCGGCGCCGGCAATGGTCTGCGCCGCCCGGCCGGGTTACAGCGTAATCGCGTTAATCGAAAGCCGGGTCAGATCCTGGCGGTGACCCATCTTGCGCCGGTAGCGCTTCTTTGGCTTGTACTTGAAGACGATGATCTTGTCGCCCCGATGCTGATCGACCACGGTCGCCGTCACGCGCGCCCCGGCGATCAGGGGGTCGCCCACCGTCACCTGATCATCCGAGCTGACCATGAGCACTTCGTTCAGCTCGACCTGCTCGCCGGCCTCGACCGGCAGCTTCTCCACATCTAACTGGTCCCCGACAGCCACTTTATACTGATGGCCGCCCGTTCTCACGATTGCGTACACCTTATCCTCCCCAATCCTCCCAAATAGAAACCTAGAGGTCACAGCCTTTAAGTATACCCGCGGCGGGCGGGATTGTCAAGGCGATTCGCAGACGCAGACAGAGGCGCGGAGCAGGATATGGCCTGCTCCGCGCGCGTTGCGGCGGGATGAACGAGCGGTTACGCCTCTTGGGCGGGCGGACGCGATGCCGGGGTCGCGGCGGGCCCGGCAGCCACCGGGGCCGGCGGCGCCACGGGCATGGCAGCAGCCGGGGTGCTCGGCGCGGGGGCCGGAGCCGGGCCGGGGCCCGCCGGCGCCCCGTCAGCATCCGGGCGGCGCGGACGGGGCGCGGCCTTGGGCGCCGCCGCCGGCTTGTGCGCCAGCAACATGCTGATCTTCTTGCCTTCCATCTTCGGCGGCTGCTCGATGACCACGTCGTTTTGCAGCACCTGCTGGACCTGGTTCAGCAACTCGCGGCCCAACTCCGTGTGCGTGAGCTGGCGCCCGCGGAACTCGACCGACAGCTTCACCTTGTCACCTTCTTCGAGGAAGCGCTTGGCCTGGCGGATCTTGGTCTCCAGGTCATGCTCGTCGATGTTCGGCTTCAGCCGCACTTCCTTGACGACCACGGTGTGCTGGGTCTTGCGCGAATCGCGCTCTTTCTTCGTCTGCTCGTAGCGGAACTTGCCGTAGTCCATGAGGCGGCAAACCGGCGGCACGGCATTGGGGGCCACCTCGACCAGGTCGAGATCGCGTTGGCGGGCCAGGTTCAATGCGTCGCGAGCGAACATGATGCCCATCTGCTCGCCGTTTTCGTCGATCACCCGCACCTCACGTGCGCGAATCCGATCGTTTACCCGCAGTGTTTTGGTGATAGTAGACTCCTCTCCTACATTTCCAGAAACGGAAACAGAAAACCGCCGTCAGTGGGCAGCACACCGCGCCCCCGCAGGAAGGGGGTGGGGGAGGGCTTGCCGGAACCGAAGGCTTATCAAATACCTGCATAATCTTAGCATATGCAATAGTATAACGTCAATAGCCGCCCCGTTGGATGCAGGTACAATCCGTCCAATGACCGACCGCCGGGCCGTGCCCTGCGGCCCGCCGATTGGCGCAAAGCCGATCGTTGTATACTCTTGACAGGCATCTGGAACCGTGTTATAATAAGTGTACAAGATACACTAATGAGGAGAAGGTATGGCGGAGGAGAGCGAGCGGCAACCGGAGGCGCGCAATACGGCGGAGGGCTATGACGTCACCCGCTACCAGCGCCCGTCGGTCACGGTGGACCTGGTGATCCTGACCATCCAGGATGCCGATCTCAAGGTGTTGCTGGTGCGGCGCGGCCAGTGGCCCTACGAGGGCATGT
>CBJNAR010000715.1:0-3074 GCA_966434075.1 uncultured bacterium | reverse complement strand
CGCCGCCGATCAAGACGCAGCTATGGCGCGGTATGCGGCTGCATTGGAAGAGGCAGAGCGCCTGGATGCCTACAGCGCCCAGGCGCGTCTGGCCGAAGTGCTGGCCGGGCTTGGATTAGACCGGCTCGCGCTCGATACGCCGGTGTCCGTGCTCAGCGGCGGACAGAAAGCCCGCCTCAGCCTGGTCTGCCTGCTGCTGGCGCGGCCGGCACTGCTGTTGCTCGACGAGCCGACGAATTATCTGGACCTGGGCGCGCTTGCCTGGCTGCAAGAGTTTGTCGCCCGGTATCCCGGCGCGGTGCTGCTGGTTTCCCATGACCGCGCCTTCCTGGATGCGGTGGCGACCACCATCCTGGCCCTGGACCCGGTCACACATACCCTCAAGGAATATCCCGGCACATACACGGACTACGCAGATACCCTTGCCCGGCAACAGGCGCAGCAGCGCGACGACTACCGCCGCCAGCAGGAGCGGATCACGCAGATCGAAGCCAACGTGCGCGGCATCAAACAGCGCGCGGCCACCCACCCGCACTCACCGCAGGCGAAAAAGGCGGCGCGCACCGCGAAAGTCCGTGAGCGCAAGTTGGAAAAGTATCTTTCCAGCGCAGAGTACGTGGAGAAACCGCGGCAAAGCTGGCAACTGAAGCTGGACTTCGGCCCCGCCCCCGCGAGTGGGCAGCAGGTGCTCGCACTCACAGGAGTGGGTAAGGCGTTCGGGGATCAGCCGTTGTTCGCGGGCGTTACGGCTGAGCTACGCCAGGGGGAGCGCGTGGCGCTGCTCGGTGCGAACGGGGCCGGCAAGACGACATTGCTGCGCATCATTAGCGGGCGCCTGGCGCCGGACAGCGGGATGGTCCGGCTGGGCGCGAATGTGCGCCCCGGCTACTTTACGCAGGAGCAGGAAGGACTCGACCCCGCGCAAACGGTTCTGGAGGCGGTGCGCGCGCTGGCCCCACTGGGGGAAACCGAGGCCCGCCATTTCCTGCACTTTTTTCTGTTCGCGGGCAACGCCGTCTTCACGCGCACAGACCAGTTGAGTCACGGCGAGCGGGCCCGGCTGGTCCTGGCGCGGCTGGTGCTCAGCGGGGTTAATTTCCTGCTGCTGGACGAACCGCTCAATCATCTCGATATCCCGTCGCGCCGCCATTTCGAGGAATCACTGGCCGCGTTCCCCGGCACCATCCTCGCCGTGGTCCATGACCGCTACTTTGTGGACCACTTCGCGCACCGCATCTGGGCGCTGGGCGCCGGGACGCTGACCAGCTTTTTCGATCTGGCGGAATACGAGCAGGCCATGTACAGCATGGCGACCCGGCCATAGTTCCATGTCCCCGACCGGCAGGGGCGAGAGTTTCAAACCCCCTTCCCCCGCAATGATGCGGCCTACCCGCCCCCGGCCCATGCTATAATAGCCGCAGCGGCGCCGGTGGATCCCGCTCTGGCCTCTCGCAGCCTCGCCCGGCGGCGCAGACGTTGTGGCCCGTGGATATGCAAGCGGAGGTGCATATGGAGCGCGAGATCGTGATCGCCGGGGCCGGGGTGGCGGGATTGACCGCCGCGATTAATCTCAAACGCGCGGGGCGCACCGTGCGGGTGCTGGAGCGCAGCGCGGCGTCGGGGGCGCAACGCTTTCCCGACTGGGACGCCGTCGAGAATTGGACCTCGCTGGAGGATTTGCCGCGGTTCCTGGAACGTATCGGCGTTGAAGGTACGCGCTTCCGCCACGCGGGTCAGACCGACTTCTCGGTCATCGATCCCTATGGCCGGCGCTACGACATCCAGACGCCGCGCCCCTTCTTCTACCTGATCAAGCGCGGCGCCGTGGAGGGCGGCCTGGAACATGGGTTGCAAGCGCAAGCCGGGGCCATGGGTATCCCCATCGAGTACGGCACGCCCTGCCCACCGGGTCGGGCCGACATCTGGGCCGGCGGCACCTTCGGCCAGGGGTCGCTCGTCGTGTCGGCGGGGTTCACCTTCCGCACCAGCCACCCCGATTGGACGTGCGGCATCGTTGACGCGCGCCTCGCGCCCCGCGCCTACGCCTATGTGGTGATCGTGGAGGGCGAGGGCACGCTAGCCACGCTCGTGACGGAACGCAGCGCCCGGCGCGAGGCGAACGCGCTGCTGGAGCGGGCCGTGACCGTGTTCCAGCAGCATGCCCCGGCCCTCGATATCCGCGACCGGCACCGGGCGGGTGGCAGCGGCGGCGACCTGGCCGCCTTCTGGCAGGGCCGGCGGGAGTTCGTCATCGGCGAGGCGGGCGGCTACCAGGACTTCCTCTGGGGCTTCGGCATCCGCCACGCGCTCACCACGGGCTACCTGGCCGCCCAGGCCCTGATCACCGGGCAGGATTGGCAGCAGGTCGCCGACCGGGAAATCCGCCCGCTGGTGCGCGCCTCGCTGGTCAACCGCTGGCTCTACGACCGCATGCCGCCCTGGGGCTACGCGCGGCTGATGCACCACTTCGCCGGTGCCCCCGACCTCAACACCCTCATCAGCCGCTGGTACCACCCGCGGCGAATCCACCGCGTGCTCTGGCCGCTGGTGGCCCGCACCTACCAGCGGGAGACGGCGGCCCTGGCCGGGCACGAGCGCTATACCAACCGGACACGTTCCGCGCCCGCCCTGTCCGCCGAAGCCGACGCGCCGCCCGCCCCGTCCGCCGTCGCCGACTGATCGGGCGGTCGCTCAACCGGCAGCCCGGCGGCCGGCGCGACCGATGCTCGCCGCCTTGCGCAGCCGCCCGGCCACCAGCTCGCGGGCCGCCGCGAACAAAGCGTCCTCTTCGCCCGGCGTCAGGCGCAGGACGCGCGCGAGAGCGCCGTTGAGCGGGGCAAACGCGGCCCGGTAGGCGGGGTCGGGCAGGGCCGGGAGCGGGGCGTCCCAGACGGCATGGAGCCCTTCGCGCAACGCGGCCTGCTCGGTGGGGGCCAGGCGCGCGGGGTCTAGGACGCGCAGGCGCCGGGCGTCCATCGTGGCGAAGTCGAGCACGCCCTGGCCCAGGTTGGTGCGGCCCTGGAGCTCGATGCAGAGCACGGTCAGGATCGTGTTGAGGACGGCGGCCAGGGTTT
>CBJNAR010000714.1:0-3081 GCA_966434075.1 uncultured bacterium | reverse complement strand
GGGCCGCCCCGCGCCCGCCCCACCCTGATGGGTTTGCGCTCGCCCGGCAGCGCCCTGATAGGCGACCACGGTGATTTTGCGGTGTAGGGGCCGGTTTCAAACCGGCCTGCCGCCCATAAGAATTAGTGTGGTGCACTACTAGCTGCCGGGGAGCCTGTTGTCAAGGAGCCGATTGATGTTCGCGAATTCTGTTTTCGATACGCCCCGCGCCGCCTATGGCGCCGCCCCGGCCCCCGTCCCCGCCGCCACTCCGGCGCCGCTGTCCATGAATGAGCAGGCGCGGCTGGTCGCCGATGCGCAGGCCAACCCCGAGGCGTTCGCCGCACTCTACCATCGCTACTACCCGGTGATCCTGCGCTTCGCCCGGCGCCGCACGCGCAACACGGCCCAGGCCGAGGACGTGACCGCTGCCACGTTCCTGGCCGCGTGGGAAGCCCTGCCGCGCTACGAGTGGCGTGGCATCCCGTTCACCGCCTGGCTCTACCGCATCGCGGCCACCATCATCGCGGGCGAGTACCGCAAGCAGCACGGCGTGAGCTATGTGCCGCTCGACGACCCGCTGGCCCCGGCGCAGGACATCCCGTCCGGCGACCCCGACCCCGAAGCCTGGCTGGAAGCCCGCGAGCAGCGCGAGTACGCCCGCGCCCTCATCCGGCGCGCCCTGCCCCACCTGACCCCGGCCCAGCGCGAGGCCGTGACCCTACGCTACGCCGGCCCCGAACCGCTGCCGCTGGCCGAGGTCGCCCGGCGCATGGGCCGCACCGAGGGCGCGGTCAAGTTGCTGCTGCACCGCGCCATGGGCGCGCTGCGCCGCGCGCTGGCCGATGTCGAGGAGCCTGGTGATCCCCGCCCGGCCCACTCACATCACCGGACGCACGACGTGCCATCGCTTCCGTATGACACGCTGGAAGCCGCTTGACCCCAAGACCAGAACACAGCAACGCGCCCGGCATCTGCCGGGCGCGTCGCGTTTCTGCTGTAGGGGCCGGTTTGAAACCGGCCCGCGCCGCTTAGGGCGCCGGAATAACCTTGGGCTGCAACTCCGAGGCCAGGTCGAGCCGGCCGTCCTTGACCGCCAGCATCGTCACGTCCTTGCGCGGGATGTGGCTGGAGGCGCTGAAGGAGATGCTGCCGGTAAGGCCCGCAAAGTTCGTCGTCTCTTCCAGCGCTTTCTGGACTTTGACCGGGTCGCCGCTGCCCGCGCGCTTGACGGCGTCGGCCACCAGCATCATGGCATCGTAGCCCAGGGCCGAAAAGGCGCTGGGGTCGGTCTTGTAGGCCGCCTTGTAGCGCTCGGTGAACGACTTGAGCGCGGGGCTGGACTGCTCGGCATTGACCAGCGCGTGAGTGCTGTAGTAGACGTTGTTGGCCGCCGGCCCCACTTTCAGCAGGTCGGGCGTATCGTAGCCGTCGCCGCCCACCACCGGCAATGTGATCCCGGCGTCGCGCAATTGCTTGACGATAACCGGAATATCGACGGGCATCGCCGCGATATAGAGCACGTCCGGCTGCGTCTTCAACGCCTTGATGTGCTGGATCTGCACGCTGTAGTCCGTGTCCTTGTAGCGGTAGGTTTCCTCGGTCAGGATCGAGTCGCGCCCGGCCAGCCCGGTCCAACTGTCCTTGAAATAGCCGGCCAGCAAGCGGGTATACTCAACGCCCTTGTCATAGACGAGGGCGACCTTGCGTGCGTGCAGCGTGTTGTACATGAACTCGGCGCCCGCCGCGGCCTGGACGTTGTCGCCGAAGCAGGCGAGGAAGAGCGTCGAGCCGACAGTCACGGGCAGGCGGGGCGAGGTGGCGCCGTAGGTGACGAACGGCACGTTGGCCCGCTGGGCGAAGGGGCCGGAGATGAGCACCGAGTCGGTATCGCCGAACCCAACCAGGGCCGCCGGGTGATCCTTCAGTAAATCGGCGGTGACCTGCCCAATGGTCGTCGGATCGGTCTTGCCGTCTTTGACGACCAGGTTAATGGTGGTGCCCAGCACGCCGCCCGCGGCGTTGATCTCCTGGGCCGCCAGCAGGGCGCCGTTGTTGCCCTCGACATCCAGGCCCCCCATGGGACCCGTGACGTTAAACAGGCCGCCGATCATAATCGGGGCGGCGGCGCTGCTGGCGCCGGGCGTATCGCACCCGCTCAGGGTCAGCGCGGCGACGAGGACCGCCAGCAAAAAACCCGCGCCGGCGCGGGGGCTGCGGAAATACCGGATCATGGACTACTCCTTACAAGGTTCGGACGAAGCTGGTTGCGACGTAGGAGGCGTGCGGCGGTGTCCAGCACGCGCTCTCCGCGGCCCTGTCGCCGCCGGCCACCGGCGGGGAAGGAGGGCGACGGCTGGGGGTATGCGCCCATCGATCAGGTGGCGCATCCGGCGGCGGTCCCCCAACCGGCCCATGCCCAGCGCTACACCTGGATTGAGCCCAATTCTACGGTGGATGCACACCCGCTTGCTAGTGGCCCAGGTCCCAACCGCCGGGACCGGTAGTCCCGGTTTCCAGCGCCCCATCGGGGCCGTTGTGAGGCGCGCGGGACTGGATGGCGCCGTCCACCAGAGCAAAGGGGTGAGCACCGGCAAAATCGCGGAGAGACAAGCACCTATCGTCGCCGGCGCGATGCACCCGCGCAAAAAGACGGGGCGAGACCCGCGCGGCCTGAGCATCCGCGCCCGGTCTCGCCCCGTCGGGTTTCCCCGCTACAGCGCTTCCAGCGCGGGCAGCACTTCGGCGATGAACAACTCGACGGGCGCGGTATCGGGGAAGCCGTGGAACGCCAGTTGGAAGTGATCGACGCCCAGGTCGAGGAAGGGGCGCATCTGCTCCACGATCTGCGCCGGGGTGCCGACGAAGCCGCGACCGGGCCGCAGTCCTTCCGCGAGCGTCTGCACCGCCTCTTCTGTCGGCGCGCAAACACAGGATGTCGAAAACGTTCGGCGCAAGGTCCGCGGGTCCCGCCCCACCTCAGCACAGGCGCGGTCCATCCCGGCGGCGAAGCCGGGGTAGTTGGCGAGCGGTAAACCGAAGCCGGAGACATCCCACCAGTCGGCATACCGGGCGACCAAGTGGAGCATACGCGGCTTCCAT
>CBJNAR010000713.1:0-3085 GCA_966434075.1 uncultured bacterium | reverse complement strand
CGAGCGCGCCTTATCGACCCGGTAGAAGCGGTCGAAGATATGCGGCAGGTCCTCCGGCGGGATGCCGATGCCCGTATCCTTCACTTCGAGCAGGGCGTCCTCGCCCTCGGCGCGCAGGCTCAGGATGATCGTGCCGCCGGGCGGCGTGTACTTGATCGCATTATCGACCAGGTTCAACAGCAACTGCTGCAACTGATCGCGGTCGCCGTCGATGGTGATGGCATCCTCGTCGCCGAGCAGGATCGTATGGCGGCTGCTCATCGAGCGCGCCTGCTGGTAGACGGTGAGTAGCAGGCTATCCAACTCCACCGGCCGGCGGTCCAGCGGCGCCCCGGCCTGCTCCATCTCACCCAGTTGGGCCAGGAACAGCAGGTTATCGACCAGCCGGCTCATGCGCGCGGCTTCGTCCTCGATCAGGCGCTCGATGGTATGGCGTTCCTCCGCGTCGTGCGTGCGGCGCAGGAGATCGAGATTGCCGCGGATCACCGTCAGCGGGCTGCGCAACTCGTGCGACGAGTCGGCGACAAACTGGCGCTGGGCGTCGAAGGCGACGGAGATGCGGTCGAGCATGTTGTTGAACGTACGCACCAGGCGGCCCATCTCGTCGTCGCCGGTGGCCGCGTCTTCCGGGATGCGGGCGCCCAGGCTCTGCGACAGCTCGATGGTGCGCGCGGTGTGCGTCACCCGGTCCACCGCGGCCAGGGTGCGGCTGGCGGCAAACCAGACGCCGAAGCCGATCAACGCCGAGCTGAACAACGTGGTGCTGACCAGCAGCAGGCGCATCAAGGCCAGCGCGCTCTGGGTGGACGCCAGCGGCGTGCCCACCTCCACCGCCAGTTGCACGGGCGTCTTGTTATCCGGGTCACGCAACGGCGCATAGCGCACACGCATGGCAGTAGTCGGGTCCGCGCCAATATCGCGCGTCACCATCTCCCCCTTGAGCGCCTGGTGAATTAGCGTGCGGTCGATGGGCAGCAACTCCGGCCCTGGGGGATAGACCTTCTCGCCTAAATGGTTCACGATCTGCACGTAAACGGGGACGCTCTGGGCACGGGTAGGCGGCAAATCAAAGCTATTGGCGACCGGCCCCAGCCGCAGGTAATTGTCGATCACCTCGGCGCTGCGGTCTTCGAGGGCGGCATCGAGCTGGCGGGCAAAGGCGTCGGCGACATAGTGGTACGACACGAAGCTGATCAACGCCAGGGTCAGCAACATCAGCACTGTGGCGAACAGGCTCAAGCGTAGTTTCAGCGACATGCGATTAGCCCTTGTCTTCCTCAGACTCCCGCAACATATAGCCCACGCCGCGGACGGTCTGGATGATGCTGCCCGCGCCCACCTTCTCCAGCTTTTGCCGCAAATAGCGGATATAGACTTCCAGGATGTTGCTCTCGCCGCCGAAGTCGTAGCCCCAGATGCGGTCGTAGAACTGCCCGCGCGTCACCACCTGGCGCGGGTGGCGCAGCATCAGTTCCAGCACGTCGAACTCTTTGCCGGAGACCTCCAGCGCCCGCCCGTCGTACACCACTTCGCGCGAGGCCGGCGTGACGGTCAGGCGGCCCACCCGCAACACGGCGGGACTGGTCGCGGCGGCCTGGCGGCGGCGCAACAACGCGCGCACCCGCGCCAGGAGTTCGTCGAAGCTGAACGGCTTGACCAGGTAATCGTCGGCGCCACTGTCCAGCCCGGCCACTTTATCGGGCACGCCGCTGCGCGCGGTCAGCAGCAAGATCGGCACGTCGCCGCCCGCGCGCAACCGGCGGCAGACCTCCAGGCCGTCCATGCCGGGCAGCATCCAGTCGAGCACCACCAGATCGGGGGGTTGGTCGCGGGCCGCCGCCAGCGCCGCCGAGCCGTCTTCGACCGCCGCCACCGAGTAGCCTTCGTAGGTCAGCCCGCGCCGCAACAAGTCCAGGATGCGCGGATCGTCGTCTACTGCAAGAATATGCATCATCCCTATCGGGCGTCCGGAGTACCCACCCTCTGCCAGCCGCGGATGAGAGAAGATAGCCGTCGGCGCGCCCATCACCATCCCAATTATAGCACAAACCCCCGGCTTGCCCGCCGATACTTATGGCAGGTTTTTTCGTTATATAATGGTAAGAGAACAGGGGCGAGGGCGGGACAGGCCCACCCATCCGGGCCTGTTCCGGACCGCCGCCGGTCGCCCCCCTTCCGCCGTGCCGGCACGCGAGGTGCGAACGCGATGCCCTATCCGAGTTACCTGAATATCGACGAGTACAGCGCAATCCGGCAGAACGGGTGCATCCCCCTGGCCTGGCTGGCGGCGCTGCGTGACGCGCAGCCGCTGGACACCGAGGCGGGCGGCTTCTGGGGCTGGGAGAGCACGCCCTGGGAAACCACGGACAGCATCGACCGCGCGATCAATGTCCTGCAACGCGACGAATACCTCTGGGCCTATTTCAACATTCTCAGCCTGCTGCTGGAAGAAATCCAGCAGGTGCCCACCGAAGAGCCGATCAGCTTCGACGTATCCGAATTCGCCGCCGTGGACCCGGCACGCGCGCAGGCCGCCCGCGCGGCGAGCGACAATTTCCGCGCCATGCTGCGCATGCTGCACCGGGGCGAGCGCGACGCGGCCCTGGCCGCGCTGCGCCAACTCTCCGCCGACCTCAATCTCGACGCCGGGCTGCCCTTCACCGGCGACCTGGACGCCGACATCGCCGCCATGGGCGGCGGCGAGAACGCGCTGCAAGAACTCACCTGGTCGATCATGGGCGAAATCTACGAGGGGCCGCCGGAGCGCGCGGATTGGTATACGCCCGAGCATTACCGGATCAACTTCTGGCATTGGCTGGCCGCTCCCGGCCCGGCGCCTGCCCCTAAAGGGGCACCTACAGAGGCGCCGCCGGCTGACGGGACCACCGGGAACGGCAGCGTGATTGCCGGCGTCGTCAATCACAACGGATCAGCACCGGAGCTGTAAACCTATGGCTATCAATCCTTTCCGGGGTCCCAGGCCCCCGGACTCTGTCCCCCACCCCGCGGGATCGCTGGGCCCCGCGCGCCCCACCCATGGCCGCCTGGCGGCGACCCTGGCCTATGGCCTCCCGGCTGCCGCGCT
>CBJNAR010000712.1:0-3088 GCA_966434075.1 uncultured bacterium | reverse complement strand
TGAGGCTGGCAGCGTCCAGCGTGATGGTGCGGTCGTAGGTGGCGCCGGGGTCGGTCGGCAGTTGCCGCCAGGCCGCCACCGCCGCGTCCCAGGCCGCGCCCTGCGGCGCGTGGGGCCGCCCGGCCAGGTACGCGAACGTGATCTCGTCGGGCGCGATCAGCCCGGCGCGCGCCCCGCCCTCGATGGACATGTTGCAGATGGTCATCCGCTCTTCCATGTTCAGGCCGCGGATGGCCTCGCCGGTGTACTCGAACACATAGCCGGTGCCGCCACCGACGCCGATCTGGGCGATCACGGCCAGGATAATGTCCTTGGCCCCCACGCCGGGCGGCAGCTTGCCGTCCACGCGGATCTCCATCGTCTGCGGCTCGTTCTGGATCAGGCACTGGCTCGCCAGCACGTGGGCGACCTCCGAGGTGCCGATGCCGAAGGCCAGCGCGCCGAACGCGCCGTGGGTGCTGGTGTGGCTGTCGCCGCAGACGATGGTCATGCCCGGCTGGGTGAAGCCCTGCTCCGGCCCGATCACGTGGACGATGCCCTGGCGGTCGCTGCCCAGCGCGTAGAGCGGGATGCCGAAGTCGGCGCAGTTGCGCTCCAGTTGGGTCAACTGGGCAGCGGCCTGCATATCGACCACGGCGATCGCGCCATCCGCGCCACGCGGCGTGGTGGGCGTGGAATGGTCCATCGTCGCCAGCGTCTGCTCGGGGCGGCGCACGGTCATCCCGCGCTCGCGCAACTGCGTGAACGCCTGCGGGGAAGTCACCTCGTGGACGAGATGCAGATCGATATAGAGCACCGCCGGGGTCTCCGGCGTCTCCGGACGAACCAGGTGACTCTCCCAGATTTTCTGAAACAGGGTGCGTGGACCTGTCTGTGCCATAATCTCGAACCTCCGCCTTCTTGCGTCTTGTTTCACACGTTTATAGCGGGCATTTCGGTGGGGCGAGCAACCTCTCCCCCCGGCCCCTTCCCGCCGCGGGGAGGGGCGTCCGCTTTTCCCCCTTCCCGCGGCGGGAAGGGGGGCAGGGGGGTTAGGTTGGTTCCCTCACCCGGATGCCGCCCCTACTGCTCCAGATAGTCGAGCCAGCCCCAGCGGTCGCGGGTCTCGCCGTTGAACAGGCCGAAGAACGCCTGCTGAAGCTGGGTGGTGATGGGGCCGCGCTTGCCGGTGCCGATGACCTGGCGGTCCACCGAGCGGATCGGCGAGACCTCGGCGGCGGTGCCGGTGAAGAACAACTCGTCGGCCAGGTAGAGCGCCTCGCGCGGCAGATTCTGCTCGCGGACCTCGTAGCCCATATCGCGGGCCAGCGTCATCACGGTGTCGCGGGTGATGCCGGGCAGCAGGGCGGCGGTGATCGGCGGGGTGAAGATGATGCCGTCGCGGATCACGAACAGGTTCTCGCCCGCGCCCTCGCTAAGCTGGCCGTTGACATCAAGCGCGATGCCCTCGACGTAGCCGTTGCGCTTGGCCTCCATGGTGATCAGTTGCGATGAGAGATAGTTCCCGGCGGCCTTCGCCATGGCCGGAATCGTGTTGGGCGCCATGCGCGTCCAGGACGACACGGCCACGTCGGCGCCGTTCTCCAGCGCGTCCTCGCCCAGATACGCGCCCCAATTCCACGCCGCGATCATCACCTCGACCGGGTTCTTGAGCGGCGACGGGGCGATCTCGCCGTAGCCGCGCCAGACCAGCGGGCGGATGTAGGCGCTCTTGAGGCCGTTTTCGCGCACCACGCGCTTGCAGGCCTCCAGCAGTTGCACGGCGTCGAAGCGCAGTTCCATGCGGTAGACCTTGGCCGAGTCGAACAGGCGGCGGATATGCGGCGCCGGGCGGAACAGGGCCGACCCATTGGGCGTGTCATAGCAGCGGATGCCCTCGAACACCGAGGAACCATAATGCAGCGCGTGGGTCAGCACGTGGACGGTCGCCTTCTCCCAGGGCACCATCTCGCCGTTGAACCAGATATATTTTGTAGCAGGAATAGGCATTCGAGGTCTCCTTTAGATGGGTTATGGGTGGGCCGGGGCCCCGGCCAGGGCCGCCGCCCGCGGCGTGGCCCCGCGACGCAACAGCGGCAACTCCAGGCTGTCGGCCAGCGCCTGCCAGCTTGCCGCGATGATGTTCTCCGAGCACCCCACGGTGCTCCAGCGTTCCTCGCCGCAGGCCGACTCGATCAACACGCGCGGTCGGGCCGCCGTCCCCAGGTACTCGTCGACGATACGTACTTTATAGTCCACCAGGTGGATGTCGGCCAGTTCAGGGTAGTGGGGCAGCAGCGCCTTGCGCGCGGCGCGGTCGAGCGCGTTCACCGGCCCGTCGCCCTGAGCCGCCGTGTGCATCACCTCGTCGCCCACACGGATCTTGACCGTGGCCTGCGACATCACGGCGTTGGGGCCGCGCTTCTCGACCAGCACGGTGAAGTCGAGCAGTTCAAACGGCGGCACATAGCCGGGGTCGGACCGGCGCACCAGCATCTCGAAAGACCCCTCGGCGGCCTCGAACTGGAAGCCATCGTTCTCCAGCTCCTTGATGCGCTCCAGCACCGCGCGCTCGTTGCCGTTCAGCGGCAGGCCCAGTGCGGCGGCGCGCAGGCGCACATTGCCCCGCCCGGCCAGTTCGCTCACCACCACGCGCATCTCGTTGCCGACCAGCGCGGGGTCGATGTGCTGGTAGCTCTCGGCCACCTTGGCGATGGCGGCCACGTGCACGCCGCCCTTGTGGGCGAAGGCGCTGTGGCCCACGTAGGGCGCGTGGGTGTCGGGGTTCAGGTTCGCCACGGCGGCCACGAACTGCGAGACCTCGCTGAGGCGGCGCAACTGCTCGGGCGCCACGCACTGGTAGCCGCGCTTGAGTTGCAGGTTGGCGATCAGCGGCACCAGGTCCATGTTGCCGCAGCGTTCGCCGTAGCCGTTGATGGTGCCCTGCACCTGGCGGCACCCGGCGTCCACAGCGGCCATGGCGTTGGCGACGGCCAGCGCGCCGTCGTTGTGCGTGTGGATGCCCAGCGGCGTCTGCACCCTCCCGCGCGCCGTGCGAACCGTCTCGGCTACCTGGTCGGGCAGCGCGCCGCCGTTAGTGTCGCAGAGC
>CBJNAR010000711.1:0-3104 GCA_966434075.1 uncultured bacterium | reverse complement strand
CATTTGCCATTGCGGTCGCGCTGCTCCTGGTTCCGAGCACCGCATCCGCGTCGGCAGGAACCTGGAGATCGCGGACATGGGGGTCTGTGGATAGCAAAATCACGGCCGGAGGTCGCCCGACGGCTTTCAATTGCCGGCTGAGGCCGGCCCGCTGCTCCGGCGCGCCACTGGTATCGAGCAGCACGATGGCTGGCTGCTGTTGAACAATCTGGCAGAGAATAGCGGCCTCGGGGGGGATCGCCACCATATAGCCCTCGTCCTCTAATAACTCGGTACAGAGCGCCCGCAACGTCGGATCATCCTCGACTAGGAAAATGGTAGGGGCAGACATGAGTTGTTCTCTCTGTGCAGAGGATGGAAGGAGCACCACGAGACATGCTACCGCGCGGGGCATGAGGCACACGATAGCCAGGACACGCGGATATTCGAGATTCGACCTGGTTTCCTTAAGTATACCACATTGACGCGGCTTTAGGGACCCAGGAGCGAGCGCAACGCCGCCTGCAACTCGGCCCGCCGTTCGACCACAGGGCCGCCCTGACTCAGCACCGGCCCCGGCGCATCCGTCCAGGTGGCCGCCGGTCCGTACAGCCGGTAGGCATCCCATAACAACCCCTGCGCGCCTTCCTGCTGGCTGTACCAGCGCCCGATCTGCCGCTGCCCATCCCAAAAGTGCGTCACGCGTGAGTCCGGCAACAACGTGCTGTCCCAGCCCTCGCGGGAGTCGCCCAGCAGCATATTGAACCAAACCGCATACACCTGGATCCGCGCCTGCGGGTAGCGGGCCATTACGTCCTCTTGCACCGCACGGGCGCCCGCACGACAGACGCTTCAGGTCGGCGACAACAACAAGATCAACCGGGGCTGCCCCTGGTCCTGGTTGAAGCGGTCCCGCAAGTCATTGATTGATTGCACATCGTGCAGCACCACGCCGGAAACCGCGCCATGCGGGTGCTCCAGCAGCGGTTTGATCCCGAAAAGCAACACGCCCGCGATCCCCAACACCAGTCCGATTTGTAGCATGAGGCGTTTGAGCATCCCGCACCTCTTGGCGCTTATCTCGCGTGGTTCCCGGTGCCATATGTGCGGGTGCCCACACTAAAGCAACTCACCCCCGCTCGGCGTTCGCGTGTGCTCACATTCCCACACGCTTCAATCATAACACGAAGCCAACCGGGATGTAAGAGCTATCGCCTCCGGCTCCTACCCCGATAGCGGGCTCTGTTCCCCAGGCGGTCCGGACAGTCCCCCGCCCGCCTGGGCGGGGGAGGGGCGGCAGAAGCGATCCGCTCATGTGACGGCGACCACGTCACGCGGCCAGCACCCCCACCCACGATCGACCCACCACATAACGGGCGCGGGATACGCCGCGCCCTTGATTCTTGCTCGCTAGCTCTTATGGAGGTTGCTCCTATGGCCCGACTCGCCAGTATCGCCCGTGCCGGTTTTTACCCGTTCCCGTCGGAGTTACTCCCCGCCGTGGCCACCCGCCTGGACTGGAGCGGCTGGCGGACCTCGACCCCCAGCGCCCCGCTGCCCTTCCTGGCCTGCGATCCCTGCGCCGGCGAAGGGGTGGCCCTGCTGCGCCTGCTGCAAGCCGGCTTCGGTCCTGCCATCGCCGGCCCGGAGCCGCGCGTGCCCCTGGCCCTGCACGGCTATGAACTCGAAACCGTGCGCGCCCGCCGCGCCCGCCGGCTCTGGACGGAGGCGCTGCCCGACCCGCACCAAGTCGCCATCACCCACACCGACTTGTTCCGTGTGCAGATCCCCCGCGAACTGCCGGCGACCGCTCCGGGTGCCCATCTCCAGTGGTTGAATCCGCCGTATGACTGGGACAGCGAATATGGCCGGCTGGAAGAACGCTTCCTGCGCTGGACCACTCCGTTGCTGGCACCCGGCCTCGGCGTGCTCTGCTTCGTCGTACCGGGTTACGCGGTTGCCGCCAGCGCCGAGACCCTGGCCCGCGAGTTCGAGCAGATCGTCGTCTACCGCCTGCCGGAGCCGCACTACAGCGTGTTTCGCCAGGTCGTGCTGCTGGGGCTACGGCGCGCCCGCCCGCTGACCTACCCGGCCCAGATCGCCCAGGAAGCCGCGCGGCTGCGCGCCCTCACCGCTGACGACCAGGCCGCCCCGGTGCTGCCTTCGACCGGGCGGGATGCGACCCCGGTGCTGCCCGACCTGTCGATGCCCGTCGCCTGGAGCGCCTGGCCAGAGATGCGCGTCGTGCCCTGCGATCTCGCTCCCCTGCGATCCCATCTCCACCTGTGGGCCGTCGGCTCCACGGTGGTCACACCGGAACCGGCGCGGGACCTGCCGGTCGGGCTGGTGCCCTATGCCCCCGTCGGCGCGTACCTGAGCCTGGCCGACTTCTGCCAGGGCACCCATATCACCGCCATGCCCCCGTTGCCGACCCACACCGCGCAAATTCTTGCCAGCGGCATGGTCAACGGCCAGTTGGTGCAGCCCGACGACCCTGCGGCGGGCCTGCCCCCAGTCGTGCTCACCGGCCACTTTCATCGCGTGGCCGATGCCGTGGATACCCACATCAATACCGAAGGCGAGGTCACCTCCATCAAATACGAAGAGAAGCCCAAACTGCGCATCGACCTGCTGGCCCTGACCACCCCCCCGGCCTTCCACACCCTCAAGGAAGGCACCAAGACCAGCGGCACGACGGATCTGGGGCAGATGAATGCCGCCGACTTCCTGGCCCACTATGGTAAGGGCTTGGCCGCGGTGATCCAGGCCCAGTTCCCGGCACTGCACGACCCGGCCAACCCGGCCCATCATCTGCCCCTGCCGGCGTTGCGCCGCCCGCTGTTCGACGCGCAACTCCACGCGGTCTGCGCCCTGCTCAAGATCGCGGCTATCCGCGAGGAAAACCCGCAACTCTACGGCGAGCCAGGGGTCGGCAAGACCGCCCAGTTCCTCCAGGTAGCCCTGGCCCTCAGCAAAGAATTCATTGGCCCCATCCGGGCCGCCATCGCCGCGCAGGTGGGGCGCAAGGTGCAGTTGCCGCAGGTCCGTAACATTCTCGTAGCGTGTCCCCCGCACCTGCTCGACAACTGGGCGCGTGAGATCGGGAAGGTGCTGCCCGGTGCCCA
>CBJNAR010000710.1:0-3106 GCA_966434075.1 uncultured bacterium | reverse complement strand
ACAGCCCGCCGCTGGCGCTCGACGTGGCCGCGCTGACGATCTTGGCGATGCCGAAATCGGTCAACAGCGGGTGGCCTTCGGCGGTGAACATGATGTTGTGCGGCTTGATGTCGCGGTGGATCATGCCGTGCTTGTGCGCGTACGACAGCGCGTTGCCGATGGCCGTGATCACCTGCTCAATCTGGGCCAGGCTCAGCCGGGTGCCCGCGACGTGCTCGCGGTGCAGCACTTCCTTGAGGTTCGGCCCGTCGATGAACTCCATCACCATGAAGTAGACATCGCCCTCATCGTCATAGTCGATCACCTGGACGATGTTGGTGTGGCGCAGCGCGGCGACGGCGCGCGCTTCTTTGCGGAAGCGGTCGCGGCTGTCCTCTTCGTTGAGCAGGAAGGGATAGAGCACCTTCACGGCGACATAGCGGTCGAGGGAGGGCTGGTAGGCTTTATAGACTTCGGCCATGCCCCCGCGGCCAATGCGGTCGAGGATGCGGTAGCGGCCCAGGGTTTTGCCGGTTAATTCGCTCATGAATCATGCTCCGGTTCACGGCTAGAGATGGATGGTGATTGGCACGTATAGGGGAACCCGGACAGGATGGGCGGTCGTGCGGGATGGTCCAACGAATCTGTCCGCCCGCTCCTGATGTCGAGTCCAATTGTATCCGCAGAGGATCGGATTTGCAACATCTCCGGCCCGCCCACGCCCCGCCGGTGAAGCGTTCTACTTTGCTCACCGGGATGCGCCACCTGTTCGGAGGGCTGCTATATTTAAGGCTAAAGCGAGACGAGAATGCAAGATTTCCTACTACATACCGTCAGCGACCGGGCAACGGACGCCGGTCTGAGGTTGCGAGTGATTGCAATATTGTAATGCCGGAGTCGCGCATTAGTTTCGCGAATCGGCGGGTGGCGGCTCCCGATCGCGCCGCTGGTTGAACAATTCATAGAGCAGCACGCTGGTCGCCACGGCCAGATTGAGCGAGTCGCTGCGCCCGACCATGGGGATGCGCACCACGGGATCGCACAGCGTCTGTAGCTCCACCGAGAGGCCCTTGCGCTCGCCGCCCATCAGCAGGATCGCTGGCGCCCGGTAGGCGACCACGTGGTAGTCCAACGCCGCCGCGGGCGACGTGCCGACCAGCGGGCACTGGTGCTGAGCCGACCAGCGGGCCAGCGCGGCGGGCGTGGTGCGCACGAACCGTTGTGCGAAGCCGGCGGCCATGCTGGAGCGCACGGTTGCCGGGTCATACGGATCGACCCCCTCGCCGAGCACAATCAGTCCTGCGCCGCCGACGGCCTCGGAGGTGCGCAGGATGCTGCCGAGGTTGCCGGGCGACTGCACAGTGTCCAGCGCGATCCAGCACAACTCGCCGCCGGGCCGGACCTGGTCCAGCGCTTCCCACCGCTGGTGGACAACCGCGCCCACGCCCTGCGGGTCGTCCACCAGGGCGATGCTTTGCAACACTTCGGGCGTCACCTCGATGGTGGGCGTGCCGGCCCGGCGCAGCCAGCGGACGAGTTTTTGGGCGAACGGGTGGGTCAGCAAGGGCGGGCAGACGACCAGGGTCTGGATATGCACATGGTGGCGGGCCGCTTCGGAGACGAAGCGCATCCCTTCAATATAATACAGGCCTGTGCGGTCGCGTTCGGCGCGCAGATGCAGGCGGCGGATGCGCCGGACCCGGATATCGTTGCGGCTGGCGATCGGGGTCGCCGGTCGGGCGGAAGAAGGCATGGCAAAGGCGGCCATCGCAGGCCGCTCCCCGGCACCGGGGATATAGGCGCGCCACGATACAGCAGCCGGTACACCGGCGCATCGCGACGAGCAAACGAAAATAGAAAGCAGGGATAAAGCGGTGACAAGGGGCGCGGGAGTCGCGCGAAACGGTACGGGGGTGGCCGTGTAGAAGCCGGGCCACGATTGGCGGGGGGACGGGTCAATTAGCGCGAGTCGGACAAGCATCACTCCTTTCTGCGACCCCAGGGCGGCGCGGTCGCGGCGGCACGAAAACGGGCGAATAACTGCCGTTATTATAGCGCGACGCGGGAATCGCTGTCAATAATCAAACTCGCGCCTTCGCGGTGCCTTATTTGCGCCTCTACAAAGCACTTGACGGCATGTGCCGCTGGGTGTATAGTAGCATAAAACACGGTTTGCTGGGAGAAATCCCGGCTAGTGCGCGGCCCCGGTGGGCCGTGCTGAGGCAGGGCAATGCGACTGGGACCGAATTTGCGGGCGGCGCGCACCCGGCGGGGCATGACGGTGGCCGAACTGGCCCAGGCCGGCGGCCTCTCCAAGGGCTTTGTCAGCCAGGTCGAGAACGACAAAACCTCGCCCTCGCTGGATACGCTCGAACGGCTGGCCGCGGCCCTGGACATCCCGGTGGTGGACCTGTTGCGGGGCGCCGATGAGGCGCCGCCCGCGCCCCATGTTGTGCCCGGCGCCCTGGAGACGCCCGAACCGCCCGGCCCGGTGCGCCGCGTGGGGCAACCGGGGCGCCTGCTGGCTGCGGGCCACGTCGAACCTGCTCTCCCGGCGGTGCGCGAGATCAGCCCGCCTGGCGCGGTTTTACGCAGCTTCGTCATCGACCTGCCGCCGGGCACGGCGGTGGGCGAGCCGGGCCATCGCCATGAGGGCGACGAAAGCCTGGTCGTGTTGAGCGGCGCGCTGGACGCCGAGCAGGCGGGCGAGACCATCCATCTCGCCGCCGGGGCCGCCCTGACCTGGACCCCCGGCCAGCGCCACCGCCTGTTGAACCGCCGGCCCGACCCGGCGCGCGTGCTGGTCACGCTGGTGGCCCCGGCCACGCTCGGCGCGGTGGGCGTGCTGGGCAGCCCGGCGCCGCGCCCGGTGGCCGCCCCGCCCGAACTGCGCCCCTTGCGCCTGGTGCAGATGCGCGCCGAACGCGCCCGGCGCGCGGCCCGCTAGGCCGGAAACGAGAGGCTGGACATGCTGATTGACTGTATTACATCCGGACCTGTCGATACCAACGGCTACCTGGTGGCCGATGAGACGGCGGGCGAGGCCATGATCGTCGATGCGCCCCTCAACAGCGCGGCGGAACTGCTGCGCCGGGTCGAGTCGCGCCGCCTGCGCGTGGTGCGGATT
>CBJNAR010000709.1:0-3108 GCA_966434075.1 uncultured bacterium | reverse complement strand
GCATGAGTCTACAGGCGTATTTCCCGATCCGCCATCTGCCGCCCCGGCCAGGAGGCACAGGCCGGCCCGGCGGTCCCACGGCTCGCCCCCGTACTCCGTAGGGGCGCGATTTATCGCGCCTGCCGGCCCACCTGGATGCTGGGTCGGCAGCACGCCGCTACGAGCGAGATTCCGGCAAGTCAGCAGGCGCGATAAATCGCGCCCCTACGAATCGCCCCGCCGGATTCGCGGCGTCGTGAGGCACCTCGTAATTTTCACCCAAACCGGCCCGCCGCAGGGCGCCGGCGGCTACTTGCGCTCCACCACCCGCACGGCCTTGCCTTCACTGCGCGGGACGCTGCCCGGCGGCTTGAGGTTCACGCGCGCGTGCAGCGACAGCGCCGTTTGCAGGTTCTCCTCCAGGCGCCGCCGCAGGCGCTGCACATCGTGGATCGCTGAGTCGAGTTGCTCGGCCATGACCGAGCCGCCCATGGTATGGAAGAACGCCTCGCCCACCTCCGCGTCCACCTCCAGCCGGGGCATGCTGCCTGTGCGGTCGACGATGATCTGGTAGTAGGGCGCCAGTTCGGGGTGCGTGAGTAGCACGCGCTCGATCTCCGAGGGGAACACGTTCACGCCGCGGATGACCAGCATATCGTCGGTGCGGCCCTTGACACGGCTCATACGGCCATGTGTCCGCCCGCACGGGCACGACTCCGTGGTAAAGCTGCACACATCGCCGGTGCGGTAGCGCACCAGCGGGAAGGCTTCCTTGGTCAGGCTGGTGAAAGTCAGTTCGCCCTCCTGGCCTTCGGGCACACGCTCGCCCGTCGCCGGGTCGATGATCTCGACCAGGAAGTGGTCCTCCCACACGTGCAGCCCGCTCTTGCCCTGGTAGCACTCCATCGAGACGCCCGGCCCGATGATCTCGCTCAGGCCGTAGATGTCGAGCGCGGTGATCTCCAGGCGGCGCTCGATCTCGGCGCGCATCTCCTCGGTCCAGGGTTCGGCGCCGAACAGGCCGAATTCCAGCTTGAGGCTGCCCGGCGCGGTGCCGGTGGCCTGCAGGTGGTCGGCGATATTGAGCGCGTAGGAGGGCGTGCAGGCGAGGACGCGCGCCCCGAAGTCCTGCAACAGCATCACCTGGCGCGCCGTGTTGCCGCCCGACATGGGCACGACCATGCAGCCCATCGTCTCCGCGCCGTAGTGGATGCCCAGCCCGCCGGTGAAGAGGCCATAGCCGTAGGCGTTGTGCACCACGTCGCCCGGCGCGGCGCCCCCCGCCGCCAGCGACCGGGCGCAGACCTCCGCCCAGGTGTCGATGTCCCGGCGCGTGTAGCCCACCACGGTTGGCTTGCCCTTGGTGCCCGACGAGCCGTGGATGCGCACCACCTCGTTCAGCGGGCGGGCGAAGAGGCCGAAGGGGTAGTGGTCGCGCAGGTCGCTCTTGCGGGTGAACGGGAATCGCTGCAGGTCGTCCAGGCTCTGCAGATCGCCGGGTTTGAGGCCCGCGCGGTCGAAGCTCTCGCGGAAGAAGGGCACCCGCTCATAGACCATCGCCACCGTGTCGCGCAGGCGGGCGAGTTGCAAGGCGCGCAGTTGCTCGCGGGGCAGCGTTTCGACTTCCTCGTTCCAGAACATCGTCGTTCCCTCCTCTACGTGGTTAGCCGCCGCTTTTGCCCGCATTATAGCACACCCCGCCGGGCGGTTCGCGCCGGGTGCGCGTCAACGTTTACCATCCGGGCGCCCGCCCAACCTCTCCCCCGACCCCTCCCCGCCACGGGGAGGGGAGTGAATTTCGGTTGCGGAAACGATCTCCCCCTTCCCGCGGCGGGAAGGGGGCCGGGGGGTTAGGTTGTTTCCCCGCCGGGATGCTGCCCACCGCTTCGGCCCGCCACCCCTGCCGATATGCCTTGGATCGGCCTGTGCTGTAGCACGCAACACAGCGCTACGCCAACGGCCCGGCAACCGGGGAGTCCATTACGCATATGCAGGGAGACGCCATGAAAATCTACGACATCTCGAACACGGTCTACTCGGGCATGGTCCACTGGCCCGACAACCCGCCGATCAAGATCGAACGCGTCATGAGCATGGACAAGGGCGACGCCGCCAACGTCTCCGATCTCAACATGGGCGTGCACACGGCCACGCACGTCGATGCGCCGATCCATTTCGTGCCGGGCCGCCCCGGCGTGGACAGCCTCGATCTCAACGTGCTGGTCGGCCCGGCCCTGGTCGTTCGCCTGGGCGATGAGGTGAACGACATCACGGCGGACGTGCTGGAGGCGCAGCACATCCCGCCCGGCACCACGCGCCTGCTGTTCCACACCCGCAACTCCGCCTACTGGACCGGCGACGACACCACTTTCCACGAGAACTTCGTGGCGGTGCGGCCTGATGCCGCGCAGTGGCTGGTCGATCACGGCGTGCGCCTGGTGGGGGTCGACTATCTCTCCGTCGCCCCGTTCGACGACGGTCCCACCCCGCACCAGATCCTGTTGGGCGCGGGCGTCATCCCGGTGGAGGGCCTGAACATGAACGGCGTCGAACCGGGCCTCTACCAACTGGTCTGCCTGCCGGTGAAGCTGCGCGACTGCGACGGCGCCCCAGCCCGCGCCATCCTGATCGGCTGACCCGCTTCGCTGCTCCACCCGTGTCACTCTGAGCGCAGCGAAGAGTCTCGTCTTGTCTCCCGACGAGGCGAGATGCTTCACTCCGTTCAGCATGACAAGGACGGCTATTTCTGCAACAGTTGCACGAACGTATGCAGGTCGGCGCTGTTCACGTCGGAGATGACCCAGTAGTTCATGCCGCCCTGGACCCAGTGTTCCAGGTTGTAGCCCTGCTCGGTCAGGGCTTGCGGGGTCATGGACCCGCTCTGGGGCGCGGGCCAGATGAACACGTTGATGAAGTGCTTCTGCTTCTGGTAGACCAGCGCGGCGACGGGCCGGTTGTCCAGGTAGTCGAGCCGCCCGCCCCAGAGCGGGAAGCCCTGCGCCGCGAAATCGTTGACCGGCGGGGCGAAATCGATCTTGCCGTCGAACCAGGGCTTGACCGTGTGCTGGTCGGTGGAGATCACGTCGCCCAGGTGGTTGGCCTGTAGCGAGCGCACATGCCCGGCTACCA
>CBJNAR010000708.1:0-3114 GCA_966434075.1 uncultured bacterium | reverse complement strand
GACGGCGTTGACCGGCTTCGTATGCCCCTGTAGCGTCTGGAGCGGGGTGCCGTCCGCCACGCGCCACAGCCACACTGTGCCGTCCTGGCCCGCCGGGGCCAGGGTCTGGCCGTCGGGGCTGTAGGCCACGGTGAGCACCATGCCCGCGTGGCCGGTGAGGGTGCGCAGCAGCTTGCCGACGGCCACGTCCCAGACTTGCACGGCGCCGTCTTCGGTGCCCGCCGTCGCCAGGGTCTGGCCGTCGGGCGCGAAAGCCACGCCCCAACTGCCCGCTTGTAGCGTACGCAGGGTCTGGCCGGTCGCCACATCCCAGAGCCGGACCGTGCCGTCGCCGGAGGCCGAGGCTAGCGTCCGCCCGTCGGGAGCGAAGGCCACCCGGTTCACCGACTCGCTATGGCCCTTCAAGGTGCGGGTCAATTGGCCGTCGGGCAGGTGCCAGATCTGGATGTCGTTGCCCAGGTGCCCCAGGCCCACGGCCAGCGTTGCCCCGTCGGGGCTGAAGGCCAGGCTGGTGGCGCGGAAAGCATCGCCGGTCAACTTGCGCGGCGCCTCGTCCCCAAGGGGCAGCGGCCAGAGGAAGATCTCCCCTTCCACCGTCGCGGCGGCCAGCGTCTTGCCGTCGGGTGCCACGGCGACGCTTTGCACCAGCGACTCGGTCGGCGCCTTAAGTTGGCGGATCTGCGTCACTCGCGCCGCCGTGGCCGCCGTGATGGCCGGCGGTCCTACGGGTGTGGGGGAAGCCGCTACCGTCGGGGAGGGCGGCACCGGGGTAGCGGTCGGGGGCCCCGGCGTGGCGGTGGGCGGCACAGCGGTGCTGGTGGCGGGCGGCGTGGTTGGCGTGGCAGGCGCGGCTACCGGGGTGGCGGTCGCCGGTATAGCGGTCGGCACAAGGGTCGAGGTCGCGGTGTCGGGGCCGCAGCCGGCCAGGGCGGGCAGCACCAGCAGGGCAACCAGCAGCACGCGGCCCGGCCAGGTTTTATATGTGGCTATCGGTAAGAGGGGCATGAGCGTTCCTTATACGATTCGTGTTCGTGTAGGGGCCGGTTTCAAACCGGCCCGTGCCCCGCCGGACGGATGACAACCGTCCGCAGGCTACTCCGCCTCGCCCGTGTCGAGGGCCAGCAAGCCCGCCAGGGCGCGGTCGTCCAGGGCGGCCAGCCAGGCCTCGCCCGCGCCGATGACGCCTTCGGCCAGAGCGCGTTTGCTCTCGATAAGCTGGTCGATGCGCTCTTCGAGCGTGCCCGCCGCGATCAGCTTGTGCACCTGCACGTTCTTGCGCTGGCCGATGCGGAAGGCGCGGTCGGTGGCCTGGTTCTCGACCGCCGGGTTCCACCAGCGGTCATAATGAAAGACGTGATTCGCGGCCGTCAGGTTCAATCCCACGCCGCCCGCCTTGATCGAGAGGACGAACAGGGCCGGGCCGCCGGGCGCCTGGAACTCAGCGACCATGGCGTCGCGTTGCGGGCGCGGCGTGCCGCCGTGCAGGTAGAGCACGGGCCGCGCGAACGTCGCGGCCAGGTATTGCTGCAACATGGCGCCCATCTCGGCGAACTGGGTGAAGATCAGCGCCTTGTCGCCCTCGGCCAGCGCCTCGTCCAGCATCTCGGCCAGCCGGGCCAGTTTGCCCGACCGGTCGGGCAGCGGGCTGCCGTCGCTCAGGAACAGCGCGGGGTGATCCACGATCTGCTTGAGCCGCGTCAGCAGGCTCAACACCACGCCCCGGCGCGCAAAGGCCCCCCGGCCCGCCAGTTGCGCCAGTTGGGCCATCCCGTCGCGCACCACCGCCTCGTAGAGCGTCACCTGCTCGCGGGTCAGTGTGCAGTAGACCTTCAGCTCCAGCTTGTCGGGTAAATCCTGGATGATCGCGCGGTCGGTTTTGAGGCGGCGCAAGATCAGCGGGTTGACGCGGCGGCGCAGGGCGTCCATGGCCGCCGGGTCGCCCTCGCGCTCGATGGGCAGGGCGTATTGCGCGCGGAACGACTCGCGGTCGCCCAGGAAGCCGGGGTTGAGGAAGTCTATGATCGACCACAACTCTTGCAGACGGTTCTCGACCGGGGTGCCGGTCAGGGCCACCCGGTAGCCCGCCCGCAGGCGGCGTGCGGCACGAGTCTGGGCGGCGTCCGGGTTCTTGATGTTCTGCGCCTCGTCGAGGATCAGCCCGGCCCAGGCGACGGCCTGCAAACTGGCCTCGTCGCGGGCCAGCAGGCTGAACGAGGTGATGACGAGATCGTGGGCGCGTGCCGTCGCCGCGAACGCCGGCCCCGCCGCCCGCTGCGGCCCCTGGTGGACCAGCACGCGCAACGACGGGGCAAACCGATCAATCTCGCGCCGCCAGTTGCCCACCACCGATGTGGGGCAGACCAGCAGCGCGGGCATCCCGGCCCGCCGGTGGAGCAGCAGGGCGATGGTCTGGATCGTCTTGCCCAGGCCCATGTCGTCGGCCAGGCAGGCGCCCAGGCCCAGGCGCACCAACCCGGCCAACCAGGAGAAGCCGCGCACCTGGTAGGGCCGCAACGTCGCCTGCAATTCCAGGGGCGGGGGCAAATCCGGCGCGTGCAGTCCCTCGCGTAGCACGACCAGCGCCTCGGTCACGGCGGGCGACAGCGCCCCAGCCTCCTCGTCCAGCGGCAGCCCGGCATCCGCCGCGCCGTCGCCGCCCAGCAGCAAACGGGCGACCACCGCCAGGGGCGCGGGGCCATGCGCGCGCTGCTGCGTCCAGAAGCGCAGCGCCGCCTCGACCTCGCCGGGCCGGAACTCGACCCACTGGCCCTTCACGTTGACGAGCGGCGACTTGAGCGCCACCAGCCGCTCAAACTCGGCCCGGTCCAGCACGACATCCCCGGCGGCCACCTGCCAGTCGAAATCGACCAGCGCATCGGCGCCTAGCAGCCCCGGCCCGCCTGCCGGGGGCGGACTCGCCACGGGCGCCGCCTCGCGCACCTGCAAACGCACCACCGGCCTGGCGGCGCGTGTGCCCCACCACGGCGGCACCAGCACCCCGTAGCCCGCCGCCTGTAACAGCGGCGCGGGTTCGCGCAAAAAGCTGTACGCCTGGACCGGGGTCAGCGGGCTGTTGGTCGGGGCGGGGTGGCGCAGGAAGGTGGCGCGGGCGCC
>CBJNAR010000707.1:0-3117 GCA_966434075.1 uncultured bacterium | reverse complement strand
GCCGGCCACCGCCGCGGTGGGCGAGGCGCTACGCCTCAATCCCGATCTGGTCGAGTGGTCGAAGGAGGACAGCGACCTGGACTCGTTGCGGGCCGATCCGGCCTTCCAGGCGTTGTACGCGGGGTAACAGCGAGGCGAAAGGGTAGGGGCGCGAGGGGAGAGGGGGGCGCATCACGGCCCGGCGCCGCGCTTCGTCGAGCGACGCGCCTGGCAGGCCCCGGCTCGCGACGCGGGCGACATCCTCGTGGCCCCGCCGGAGCGTGTGATGAAACGGGTGGGCACACCGGCCCCGCGCACGCGTGTTACGCGGGCCACCACCCGATTAGGCGGCTAGCCGCCGAGATAGCCGTGTTCGTAGAGCCAGCGCGCGAACAGCAGCCGCTTGTACTCAGGCGTCGGTTCGTCCAGCGCCTCCGCCGTCAGCCGCTCGCGGGCCGCTTCGAGGCGGGCGAGTTCTTCCGGCGTGAAGAGGTCCAGGTCGAGAGACACGTTCTCCCCCCCGGACGAGGCATCGCCCGCGGAACCGGGCATTTCGGTATCCGGCATGTCGAACATGGCGGGCCGTCCTTTCCGTGGGTATCCATCCTGCCGGTGGCAGCATGGAAGCGAATCCATCCCCATCGCGGTGCGGCGACAGGTTATACTAAATGTACGATTCTGCGCCGCCCGAGGGCTCGGACGAAAGGTCTCTTTCTGCTGCGGCTTTGGATGCAACCCCCATCCCCGCCAAAAGGCGGACCCCGGTAAGGATGACCGCCCGATGATTTCACCGCGAAGGCGCGAAGGACGCGAAGAACGAAACTTATATAAAGAACCTTCGCGTTCTTCGCGCCTTCGCGGTGAAATATTGAGTAGGTGCGGAAGGGGTCAGTCCGCGGGGGTGAGCAGGTCTTGCTCCATGGCGAAAAGGGCGGCGCCGGCGCGGGTGGAGACGCCGATCTTGGCGTAGATGTGCTGGATGTGGTTGTCGACCGTCTTTTCGGCAATCGACAGTTGACCGGCGATCTGCTTCATCGAGTGGCCGCGGCCCAGCAAGCGCAGCACTTCGACCTCGCGTTCGCTCAAGCCCGCCACCAGGTCGCGGCGGGTGGGGCGCGTGTGGTGGCCCGCCGCGCCCAGCACCGCCGCGACGGCGTCGCTGTCGAGCCGCCCGGCGCGGGCCTCGCGGCGGAGTTCCTCGGCAGCGGCGTCCGGGGGGCGGGCCGGGCGGTGGGCGCGGGCCTCGGTCATGGCCTGGTAGGCGTCGGCGGCGCCGAGGATGCGCGCGGCAGGCGACAGGATCATCGCCGGGGCGCCGCGGTGGTAGCCCGAGCCGTCGAGTCGCTCATGGTGGAAGGCGGCGAGGTGGCCCAGGCGGCCCAGCGTGGCCGAGCGCGCCAGCACCCGCTCCGTGTAGTACGGGTGCATGCGCACGCGCTCCCACTCGGTCTCGGTCAACGCGCCGGGCTTGTCCCAGATGCCGGTCGAGACGCCGACCCGGCCCAGGTCGTGCAACCACCCGGCCCGGCGGATCGCCGACACATCGGCGGCGGGCAGCCCGCAGTGCTGCGCCGCCCCGGCGGCCAGCTCGGCCACCCGGCTCGAATGGCTGAGCGTGTAGGACGATTTGAGATCGGCGAAATCGGCGATGGCCTGGCAGGCGGTATCCAACTGGTCCTCGGCCAGATAGCTGCGCGCGCCCGGCTCCATCCCCAGCACCGTCTCCCAGGATGGCGCCTCGTCCAGCCCGGCGAACAGCGCGGGGGCCGCCCGGCAGAAGCAGTCCACCATGCGCGGGTCGTAGGCGCCGCCGCTGCGCTGCCGGGTCATGGCGACCGCGGCATCCACCCCGCCCAGCCGGCGCACGGTGAGCGCGTCCTGGGCCAGGGCCACGATGAGCACAGCGGGGGCGACCTCCTCGCCCTTGAGGCCCCGCGGCAGGCCGCGCCCGTCCCAGCGCTCGTATAACTGGCCCAGCGCCGTGATGATCGGCGCGTCGAGGCCGAGCCGCCCGGCCAGCCGCTGCGCGACCTCACAATGCCCGGCGAACCCTGCCTGGATTTCCCGCCCGGCCAGCAGGCCGCGGGCCATCTCGCGTGCCAGTTGCAGTGGCGACGCGCCCGCGTGGGCCTGGCGGATATAGCGCAGCATCAGGCTGAGCACGGCGCCCTGGTTGCCGTTGTCGATGGTCGCGAAGTCCCGGCGCATCGCCAGTTCATCGCCCACGACGGCGGCCAGGGTATGGGTCTCGGCGTTGCAGCCGATGTAGCGCAGCAGGGCCTGGTAATAGACCTCGCGCAGGGCCGCCTCATCCAGCCCCAGGGCCTCGCCCAGGCGCACGGCCAGCACACACGAGCAGAGCGCGTGTTCGAGCGGCTGGCCCATGCCCAGATCGGTCGCGAGGGACAGTGCGGCGATGAGTTCCGCCAGGCGCACAGGCGCAGTGCCGTCCAGGTCGTTTCGCATGCTGATCCTCCGCCGATCGCCCCCGGCGGGAGTCGCCGGGGCCGCTGTCACTCTGCCGCGGAAAGGCCCCTGCTGTCTACTGCTGATCCTACTCGATTGCCGGGCGGCGTGCAAGCGGGGCGCCGGGCGGCTCAAGCCGCCCGCTACCCCTACGAAGGCCGCCTGCGCGGCCTGTCTCTTCTATCCAGCCCGCCCGTTGACGGGCCGGGCGCTCTCGCTATCGCGCGCCCGCGCTTACCGCACCGCGCACTGCCACATGGGACACCGGACCGGGCCATATGCTATACTGCGGAGGCCCCCGGCCCGGCACACGCTCACTGGGGGCGGATCGACACGGCGGTGTCCACGCGCCGCGAGATCATTCGCAGGAGGATGCGCATGAAATTACTGGTGCTGGGCGGCACCGTGTTCCTGGGCCGCCATATCGTCGAAAACGCCCTGGCCCGCGGCCATGAAGTGACCCTGTTCAACCGGGGCCGGCACAACCCCGACCTCTTCCCCGACGTGGAGAAGCTGCGCGGCGACCGCGACGGCGACCTGGGCGTCCTGGCCGGGCGCCGGTGGGACGCCGCCATCGACACCTCGGGCTACATCCCGCGCGTGGTGCGCGCCACGGCGACCGCGCTGGCCGGGGCCGTCGACCACTACACCTTCATCTCCAGCATTTGGCTC
>CBJNAR010000706.1:0-3118 GCA_966434075.1 uncultured bacterium | reverse complement strand
TACACGAGGGTACCATCGTCCCGCTCACTCGACGAGCACGGCGACGTTGTCGTAACGCACGCGCTGCGCCGCCGCCGGGCCCGACACGTAGGCCATTCCGATGTCCACTACGATGTCGTGGCGCGGGCTCACGGGGATCGTCGACGCCACGCGCGGGATCACCGCGAGATGGTCCCGCACTTCGGTCAGGTCCACCGCGGGTGCCAGGGCCAGCAGGCGCGCCGTGTCCAGCTCGATGCGCGCTTCCAGGAAGCGCTGCGTGCGGCAGAAGAGGATCACGCCCGCGTTGATGAATTCACCCCGCTCCACCCGCGGCACCACGCGGACGATGGCGTAATCAAACGAGCTGCGCGCGGGCATGGATCGCCTCCTCCACGAACACGTCCGCCGCCTCCCGGCGGGCCAGCAGGTACTCCAGGAACCCCGCGCGCGTGGCGGCGGGGCTGCCCAGCCCCGGCCCAACGTCCAGCCAGGCATCGGGGATCGCGGCGAGAATCGGCTCCAGCACAGCGGGCGTGAGCCGCGGGCGCAGTTCGGCGTCGGCGCCGGGCAGATCGGCGGCGTAAGGCAACAGCACGTGCTGCTTGATGGCGGCGAACGGGGTGCGGCTGCGCGCCAGGTAGTCGGCCCAGGTGTGCTGGAAATAGAGCGCCGCGCCGTGGTCGATCAGCCAGAGCAGTTTGTGCCAGAGCAGCATGTTGGTATTGCGCGCGGTGCGGTCCACGTTCGTGACATAGGCGTCGAACCAGACGATGGCCGAGGCCAGGGCCGGGTCCACCGTCTTGGCTGCCGCCGGATCGAAGGCCAGCGACCCCGGCAGGTAATCCAGGGCCAGGTTCAGCCCGGTGCTCGCCTTGAGCAGCGCCTGGATCTCCGGGTCCGGCTCGTTGCGGCCCAGCGCCGGCGCCACCTCGATGAACACCATCTCGGGCACCGGCAGCCCCAGCGCCCGCCCGATCTCCCCGGCCACCAGTTCGGCGATGAGCGCCTTAGCGCCCTGCCCGGCGCCGCGAAACTTGAGCACATAGGTGCCGTCGTCGTCGGCCTCGACAATCGCGGGCAGCGAGCCGCCCTCGCGCAACGGGGTCACATAGCGGGTCGCCGTCACAGTACGCAGCATGTAGTAGTCGTGTCCTTGCCCGGCCGGGCGTGGCGGATAGCGCGCAGGCCGGTTGGCCCGCGCAGGCTTATTATAGCCGGAAAGGCTGCGGTGAGGCTAGCGCGACCGCAATAACTCGCGGCGCAGCCGTTCGGCTACTGGTCCGGCTTCGGCCTCGCACCCATGCGGAACCGGGACGCAAAGCTCATCGCGCCGCCGCTCCCGGTAGCCCCGCAGACATAATTCCAGCCGCGTACCGTGAGTCACGGCAATCCAATGCACCTGCAACGGCGACTCGGACAGAAATCCAGCGAAAGCGAACAGCGGCGTGCGCGGGGCCAGCGGAACAAAGGCCCCGGCAACATATAGCCCCTGTGCGGTGATGCGAATCTGGCAAGGCCCCGCCAGACGCGCCTGATGGCGCGCCGCCGCACGCTTGTACTCGGTGCGATAGATCCACCCGAACGGCACCCCCCACAGGACGAGGGGCGCCAAACCAAAACACGCCATCCCCGACGGATAAGAAAAGACGGCGATAATCAGTCCGAAAACGACCGCCAGGGCGCACACTAACCTAAACGTGGTGCCGGCCTGCCGCCGATCCCGCGCCCACTCACGGGCATCATACGCCGCCCAGTCTTCCTCTGTGTAGTACCAGGTTGCTAAAATCGACGGAGAGTCCATGCCCCATTATACCCAGGCACCCAATCACCTCGCGATCTGGGATCGCTGCAACTCAACGCGCCCGCTTGCGTAAGCATGGGTAGATGTGATGTCACGCATGTACAGAGGAAGGAGCAAACCGATGTGGGAATATCTGAGCCTCTACGCCGAGCGCGTAGACACGCAGGAGACGTTCCGGGTGAAGAACTACCCGGAACCGGGCAGCCGCGTGGACGAGCAGGAACTCATGAACCGCCTGGGCGCCGAGGGCTGGGAACTGGTCGCCGTCGTACCCGCCTACGGCGGCGGGGGCACGAAGATCAATCACCAGCTCTACTTCAAGCGCCCGGCCCGTGCGTGGGGCGAAGGCACGCAGCGGCTCGACCGCTAGCCCCAGACCAGTGCTGAGTGCTGAGTGCTGAGTGCTGAGTTGTCCTACCAGTCAGTCTTGTCACTCTGAGCGGAGCGAAGAGTCTCATCGCGCGTGTGGCGAGACGGAGATTCTTCGCTCCGCTCAGAATGACAGTTCTCGTGTGACAATGTATTCAGCACTCAGCACTGATCAGCCCCGCACCTGCACCTCGAAATTGCGCCCTTCCCAGCGGTTCGCCGCGGGCCAGCGGAAGGTGAAGGTGACGGTGGCCCCGGCGGGCAGGCCGGTGGTCGGCAGGTCGGCCACGTACATGCCCAGGCCCGTGTCGCGCGTCGGGGTATCCTGGACGGTCTGCCAGCCGTCACCGCTCCAGTGGACGACCGCGGGCGCCTGTGTTTCCACGCGCAGGATCTTGCCCGCGGGCATGGCGCGCGCTTTGTTGTTGAAGCGCCACAGCGCATACGGCGAGTCCGGCGGCGTGGGCAGATAGCGTCGCGCCGCCACGGCGGGCAGGTCGAACACGCGGCCCTCGGCCAGCGAACGGCGCAGCTTCACGTACTCGGCGTGCGCCCAGACCAGCGGCATGGCCGAGCCCGAGGGCCGCCCGCAATAGAGTTCGCGCGCCGGGATGTCGGGCGAGTCCCAGATCTGTTCGGGCAGCAAGCCGCCCTCGTTGGCGAACGACTCCAGGGCCGCCAGCAGCCGCACCGCCGCGGCCCGCCGCCCTGCCGCCAGTTCGTAGTGCGCGCGCTCGCCGGTCAGCAGCGGCCAGATGCGCCCGATGCCCGTGCCGTCGAAGGGCGCGCCGTCCGCATGCTCGCCGTAGCCGTCGTCGTTGTAGCGGTGCCAGGCCGGGCCGCGGGGCGTGTCGACTTTCAGCAGTGCGTCGATCACCTTCACGGTGTCGGTGATGCGCGGGTCGTCGGGCGCGCGCAGGCCGAAGCGCACCAGCGCCAGCGCGTCGGGGCTGACGATAGCGCCCG
>CBJNAR010000705.1:0-3121 GCA_966434075.1 uncultured bacterium | reverse complement strand
TGGCCGGGGCGCAGATGCTCTACGACCGCGGCGTCAGCGCCGTGGATATCACCGACAGCGCCCGCGGCCGGGCCTCGATGAGCGTCATGGCCGTCAGCAATATGGTGCGCCAGCAGGTGGGCGCAGAGGTGATCATCCACTTCTGCACCCGCGACCGCTCGCTGCTCGGCTTGCAGGCCGAGTTGCTGGGCGCCCACGCCATGGGTCAGCGCATCATCCTGGCCCTCACCGGCGACCCTCCCAACCCGGTCGAGAAGATCGCCTCGTCAGGCGTGTTCGACATCGACAGCATCGGGTTGATCAAGCTGCTGCGCAAGATGAACGCGGGCTACGACGTGGCCGGCAACACCATCGGCGGCCCGACCAGCTTCCTGATCGGCGCCGCGTTCAATCCCAACGCGCGCGACCTCGACCTGGAGATCGACCGGCTCTACCAGAAGATGGAAGCCGGCGCCGACTTCGTAATGACTCAGCCCTTCTTCGACCTGGAATGGCTCGACAAGACACTCGACCTCGTCGGCGACTTCAAGCTGCCCATCCTGATGGGCATTTTGCCGCTGCAAAGCGGGCGCCACGCCGAGTTTCTGCACAACGAGGTGCCGGGCATCACCATCCCGGACTGGGCGCGCGCCCGCATGCACGCCGCCGGGGCCAACGGCCGCCAGGAAGGCATCGCCATGGCTCAGGAACTGTTGAGCTATGCCTACAAGAAAGTGGCCGGCGCCTACCTGATGCCGAGCTTTGGCCGCTACGAGGTCTGCGCGCAGGTGCTGGAAGCAGCGCCCGAGTTCCGCCCGCGCGTGGTCGCCGAAGCCGCCGAATAGCCCGCCGCCCCGGCGGCCCGGTAGGGGCCGGTTTGAAACCGGCCCGCCGATACGGCACCAAACAAAAACCCACCCCGGCGATGAGTCGGGGCGGGTTTTTGTTTGGCCGGACGCGGATCAGCCGGGCGCCTGGCCCAGCGTCACCTGGACCGTGCCCTGCTTGCCCGCGCGAATGATGGTCATTGTCACCTTGTCGCCGGCATTGTGATTCGACAGCACAGCGCCAAGCGTGGTCCGGCTGTCGATCTGCTGGTTGTCCACGCCGACGATCACGTCGCCGGCCTGCAGCCCGGCGGCCTCGGCGGGCGTGCCCTGCAACACCTCGGTCACCAGTTCGCCCCGATTGAGCAACTGGCCGTTGGTGTCCACCAGGTTATAGTAGGACGCCAGCCGCGGAGTGACGAGTTGCACGCGCACGCCGAGATACGGGCGGTTCGAGGCTTGCTGCCCACCTGATGTGCCGCCCTTCATAATCCGCTGAGCAACACTCTTGACGGTGTTCGACGGAATGGCGAAGCCCAGCCCCTGCGCCACGTCGCCCTGCCCGGCACTGGTCACCCCCAGCGTGTTGATGCCGATCAACTCGCCATCGAGGTTCAGCAGCGGGCCGCCGGAATTACCATGGTTGATTGCGGCGTCCGTCTGGATCAGATCGGAGATGGTCACACCGTTGCCTTCATCCAGTTGGCGATGGAGGCCGCTGACGACGCCGACGGTCACGCTGTTGACGAACTCGCCCAGCGCCGAGCCGATGGCGACGACCGTTTCACCCGGCAGCAACTTATCCGAGTCGCCCAGGGGAATGACGGCCGGCATGGTGCCGCTGGCTTTCAGCACCGCCAGGTCGCTCTCGGGCGCGGTGCCCACCAGTTGCACCTGCTGCTTCTTGCCGTCGGCGAAGATGACGACTAGCGATTGCTGCCCTTCAACAACATGGTTGTTGGTGATGATATAGCCGGCCTGATCGATGATGGCGCCGCTACCGCGGGCCTCGCCACCATAGCCGCCGGTCGCCGCGGGGTTGAGGCTGTTGACCACCGTGACCACTGCGGGGCCGGCCTTCTGCACCATCTGCACCACGGGCTGGCCGGAGGGGTCGGTGGTGTTCACCGGGATGCCGCCCGCCATCTTATCGAAGACGGCGGTGGAAGGCCCCGGCTGGCTCACAGCGCCGCTGTTCTGCGTGGCGGTCGCGGGCGTGTTGTCGCTGCTACCCGTGCCTCCGCCGAGGCTGCCGCCGTTGCCGCCGCTGGAGTTGCCCTGTCCGCCGTTGGGGGCCGTGGTGGCCGGTTGCTGTGCGGATGGCGGCTGCGTATTGCTCGCCGGGGGGGAGCTGCCGCCCAGATCGCACGCGCCCAGCAGCAGACTACTGACCAGGAGTAAAACCACAATTACCGAATGCTGCCACCGCCGCCCAGCGCTGCGGGAGCGAAGAAACGTGCCCATCACCGAGTACCTCCAGGAAATATCACAGCCGTATGGCCGCCGTGCCGCTGCAAGTCCGTGCCGCGCCCAAGGGGCTATCGCAACCTACAGCGAAGAGAGTTATTTACAGGCATCGTTGTAGTGCGGGAACATCTTTGCTGGATAGAGGAGCAATGTCTGTGCCAAAAATCTGGGCAAGACGGTGGGCAAGGCCAGCCAATGCAAGGCATGCCCCGCGCAGGAGTTATCGACGAGAGGCAAGGGCTGCGGGCGGCCCGGCGCTACTTAAGCCGCGTGCAGATGATGGCGCCGCGCAGCAGCGTGGTGTCGCAGCGGTAATCGCTTGCCACCAGCGTGCGCACCTTGGGCACCTCGGTGATCGGCACGGCGCGGGCGAAGTAGAGATGGGGGTGGTTGACGCCGATGATCAACTTGGGCGGCTCGGCGCGCAGCGCGGCCAGCGTGCGGTCGAACCAGGGGTCGGCCCAGAGGAAGGTCAGCCAGTCGGCCTGGGGATCGGCGGTGGCGGGCGGGCGCCCGCTGAGCATGTTGATCTCGGGCGCGTCGTAGTAGACCCAGACCGGGTCGGTGGGGGCGGTGTGCGTCTTGATGTAGGCGACGATGCCGTCGAGATCGAAGTGCGTGCGGTCCTCGTCCAGGTAGTAATCCCGCGCGGCCACGCCCGGATAGGCGAGCAGCGCCGGGGCCTGGATCGCCAGGTAGAGCAGGGCCAGGGCGAAAGGCAGGGCGCGCGCCAGGCGCGGGCGGCCCTGCCGGGCCAGGTCGCGGAACACCAGGCCCAGGTACCCGCACACCGCCATGGCCATCAGCGGCACGATGGGGATCAGGTAGTGCAGCAGCGCCTGGCCGGG
>CBJNAR010000704.1:0-3124 GCA_966434075.1 uncultured bacterium | reverse complement strand
CGATGGTCGCCAGGTCGCCGGTGTGGAACCAACCGCCGGCCAGGGCCGTGGCGCTGTCGTCCGGCAGATTGTGGTAGCCGCGCATGACATTGTCGCCGCGCGCCCAGATCTCGCCGATCTCCTGGCCGTTGGGCGCCACGTCCTGGCCCTCGCTGTTGACGACGCGGATCTCGACGCCCACGCCGGGGATGCCGGTCATGGCCTGGCGCGCGTAGCGCTCATCGGCGGGCCGATCGGCCAGGGTGCTCTTGACGGTGGCGATGGTGAGCAAGGGCGTCGTTTCGCTCAGGCCGTAGCCGACGAAGCAGTCCACGTTCATCTGCTCGCGGGCGGCGGCGATCAGGCTGGGCGGCGGCGGCGCGCCGCCGATGAGCACCCACTTGAGGCTGGAGAGGTCGTACTTGCCGCGCTCCGGGTAGCTCAGCAGCGCCATCAGCATCGTCGGCACCATGCCCAGGGCGGTGACGCGGTCGCGGTCCACCGCCTGGCAGAGCAGCGCCGGGTCGAAGCGCGGGATGACGCTCATCGTGCCGCCCACCGCGACCATGTAGTGCGGCGACCCCCATCCGTTCACGTGGAACAACGGCACGGCGCCGACCAGGGACACGTCGCTGTCGACGATCGTCAAGGACGCGATGCAACTCAGCGCGTGGAGGTAGAGATTGCGGTGGTTCAGTTCCACGCCCTTGGCCCGGCCCGTCGTGCCGCTGGTGTAGAACATCTCGGCTACATCGTGTTCGTCCACCTGCATGTAGTCGATATCGTCGCTGGCCGCGTCCGCCAGCAGGCGCTCATAGCTGAGCGCATTGACCGGCACATCCTCGCCGAGCATGATCAGGTGCTGGAGCCCCGGCACCGCCTCGCGCAGCCCGAAGCCGAGTTGCGCGAACTCCGGCCCGACGATGAGCGCTTTGGCGTCGGCGTCGGCCAGGATATAGGCCAGGTCTTGCGGGCGCAGCCGGACGTTCAGCGGCAGCAGTACGAAGCCCGACGGCAGCACGCCGTAATACGCCTCCAGGATCTGGTGGTTGTTCAGGCCCAGGTAGGCGATGACCGCGCCCCGGCCCAGCCCGAGGCCGCTCATGGCATGCCCGAACCGGTTGGACCGCTCCTTGAATTCACGATACGTGAAACGTGCGTCGCCGTTGATGACCGCCGGCTTGTCCGGGAAAAGCGCGACGGCCCGATTGAGGAAACGGGTAGGCGTGAGGGGCAGTTCCATTGTTCACCTCCGCGGATTCTGGGAATGGTAGGATCTGGGCTGCAACCGGTGGATGGGGCGTGATTGCGCGATGTATAAGCAGTATAGAATGCCCGGCAGAGGCTGTCAAGCGACCCCGCACCCGCCCGGCCCGCCGGGGTCTGTATCGGAATCGGCGGACCTTGCGTATGTGTGTTATCATCATATTAGGCACGCAGCGTGTACGCGGCTACAACAGACCGGGCGTGGTTGGTGCGCTGGTCTTCGACCTCACTGGCAGGCGGCTACAGTATTTGTGACCGTCAGGACCGGGTTGAAACCCGGCCTTGCCGGTCGCCGGCCTTACTGTGCTGGACTACCGGCGCGGCAAGGAGATAGAGACCATGGCCCACGTGATAGCCGCCGGTATGGCGGCGCGGCGCGCCGCGCTGTGGCGGGCGCTCGGCCGCCTCGTGGTGGCGCTCGCTGTTTTCAGTCTCGTAAGCTATATCGCCGTCTCCGCTTACGCCGCCGATCGGTTCTCCCATCCTATCCGCCAGCCCGTCGGCCAATGCCGCGACTACGGGCTGACGTGCGAGGATGTGCAGTTCCCGAGTACGGTGGATAACGTGCCGTTGCGCGGCTGGTTCATTGGCGGCACGGGGCCGCGCACCATCCTGATGCTGCATGGCCGCGATGGCCGGCGGGACGATCCGGCCATCGGCCTGATGGCGATTGCGCAGGCCTTCCACGCGCATGGCTACAGCCTCTTGATGTTCGACTTTCGCGCGCACGGCCTCTCCGGCGGCGACCGCTACTCGCTGGGCGACTGGGAACGCCGGGATGTCGCCGGGGCGCTGGCCTACTTGCGGGGGCGGGGGATTGCCGGCGTGGGGGTGATCGGGTTCTCGATGGGCGCGGGCACGGCGTTGCGTGCGGCGCCCGCCCATCCCGAAATGCGGGCCCTGGTGCTGGACTCGCCGTTCGCGGACGTGCCGGCGCTGGTCGACCAGCATCTGACCGAGGTCAGCGGCTTACCGCGCTTTTTCACCCCCGGTATCCTGTTGATGGCCCAGGGAGTATACGGCATGGACCTGCTGGACGACCGGCCCGTGCAGGAAATGGCGACGCTCGGCACGCGCCCCATCCTCTTGATCCACAGCACGACCGACGATTACATCCCGGTGAGCCAGGCTTATGAACTCCAGCGGGCGGGGGCACATGATCCCAATCTCCAGGTCTGGTTCACGACCGGACCTACACACGTGCGCTCCTTCAAGGAGTACCCCACCGAATATCTCCGGCGCGTGATCGGGTTTTTTGACGCGAATCTACCATAGCAACAGTCGCGCTCGCCGGGGGGCTATAGTGCGGCGGGCCGCGCGGCTTTGCGGGGCCATTGCAGCACCAGCACGGCGCTCAAGATCAGCGCGCCGCCCGCGATCTGGATGAGGCTGATGGCTTCGCCGAGCACCAGGGCCGCCAGCAGGAAGGTGACGATCGGCTCCACGGTGCTGAGGATGCTGGCCCGGCCCGGTCCCAGGCGGGCGAGGCCCGCGAAGAAGGCGGCGATCGCCAGCACGGTGCAGATCAGGGCGATGCCGATCATGGCCGCCCAGGCGCCGGCATCGACGGCGAAGTTGAGCGTGCCGCCGAGCGTGCCCGCGCCAAGGAAGACTCCCGCCGCCGCGCTGATGATATAGGTCGAGGCGACCAGGGGCGGGACGTTGGCCGTGACGCGCGTGCCGGCGATGATGTAGAGCGAGTAGATCAGCGCGGCGGCCAGCCCCCAGGCCATGCCCGCGGGGTCGATCTGCGCCTGGGCGGGCAGCGCCGCGGGGCCGCCCACCACCAGCGCGCAGCCCGCCGTGGCGAGCGCCAGGGCCAGCGCCGCCGTACGGCTGAGCCGTTGCTTGAGGATCAGCCAGGCCAGCACGCTGACCA
>CBJNAR010000703.1:0-3129 GCA_966434075.1 uncultured bacterium | reverse complement strand
CGCTGCACCCTGGCGGGCCGGGAACTGACGCTAGAGACCGGGGATTCCGTTACCTTCCGCGCCGACATCGTCCACAACTTCGCCAACGCCGGGCCGGACCCCTGCCAGTACCTGCTGATTATCCTCTAGGACGTGCCGTTGATTCCAATGGGCCGCGAGCCGGTTTGAAACCGGCCCCTACAACGCGATTGGGGCGGGCCGGTTTGAAACCGGCCCCTACAACGCGGGTGGACCGCGCGAGCCGGTTTGAAACCGGCCCCTATAAGGCGGAATCGCGGCGCAGCAGGCGGCGGGTTACAGCGCGCACCGTGTGATGGTGTCGCCGGGGGGCGTTCCACGTTATAATGAGCGCAAAGGGCGCTCGCGATTTCTCCGGCGGCCACCGGGCTGCAAGCGCGAACGATGCAGGAGACGCTATGCCGCTACGCGTACTGACCACGGAGAACAAAATCACCGACGGCGCCGACGCCCGCCGCTGGATCGAACAGAATGTGCCCCCCGGCTGCACCAAAGTGCACGACCACCCGCTCTTCTGGCTCGACATCATCGAACCCGACCCGGCGGCCATCGATTGGCTAGCCGGCTACTTCCATTTCCACCCGCTGACCATCGAAGACCTGCGCAGCCCCAATGAACGGGGCAAGATCGAGACGTACGAAGGCTATGCCTTCATCATCGCGCACGCTGTCTTCGTCGAGGGCAGCGACATGCTGGGCGGCCCGCATCATGCGCCGGATCAGCACGCCGGGCACGCGGGCACCCCGGCGCCGCGCCGGCCCTGGCAAGCGGTACCACGCCCCGGTCCCGCCAACGACCCGATCTGCGACATCAACAGCTACGAGCTACATGCTTACCTGAGCCGCAACTACCTGATCACGGTGCGCGACGCGGGGCTGAAAATGGTGGATAAGATCTGGAACGAGATCGACAATCACCAGGATGACGAAGATCCGCACCCGCTGAATCATGGGCCGGACTACCTGCTCTACCGCATCCTGGACGATATCGCCGACACCTATTTTGAAGCGCTGGAACGCACCGCCGACCAGATCGACTATCTGGAGGACACGGTCATCGACCGGCCCGACCGCGATCTGCTCAACGATGTCTTCACCGTGAAGCGCAACCTGGTCACGATCCGTCGGCAGGCCACCCCGGTGCGCGAGGGGCTGAACGTCCTCAGCAATCCCGGCAACGCCTTCGTGCGCCCCGAGAACCAGATCTACCTGCGCGATGTGCACAACCTGATGATTACCGTCTACGAACTGGCCGATACCCAGCGCGACTCGACCGGGGGCGTGCTGGATGCGTACTTGAGCAGCGTCAACAACAACCTGAGCACGGTGATGAAGCGCCTGACGATCATCTCGACGATCTTCTTACCGATCTCGTTTATCGTCGGCTTCGGCGGCATGAACTTCGTCAAATTCATTCCCTATGACGACCCGCTCATGTTCTGGGGCCTCATGGCCTCCCTGGTCGTCGTCCCCGTCCTCATGCTCCTCTGGTTCTACCGCAGCCGCTGGATCTAGGAGGGGCGGCTCTTTCAGGGGCCGGCGCCAGTAGTAGATGAAAATGCCCACCGCCAGCACAATCGGCACCGCCGCCAGCAGCCAGACGACCGCCCCGTAGTCCGTGGCCGACTGGACGGGCATATCAAACGCGGCGGTGCCCTCCTTGCCGGCGCGCTCGACGTGCACGGTGATGGCCCAGGTGCCGTCGCGCGGCGTGCGGATGGGCACGTCATAGAAGCCGGGTTGCCCGGCCTCCGGCGGCGCCGTCACCTCAACCAGCGAATCCGCCGTGCCCGTCAGCGCGGCGCGCACCTGCACGTGGGCGTCGGCGATGGGGTCGCCGTTGTCGAACTCGTTCACCAGGACGGTGAAGCGCCACTCGTGCTGGTTCGTGGTCGGGATGGTCTGCACGACAATGTGGAACGCGCCGTAGTTGTCGTCCACCCAGACGATACCGCCGTGGGCGGCGGCAGGCCGGGGCACGGCCAGCGCGACCAGCGCCACCAGCAGCGCCAGGAGCAGGCCCGCCGGCCCCGCCGGGCGGGCCATGCCGCGCAATCTCATGTATTCGGTACGAAGGTCAGCCCGTTGGGGTTCGTACCCACCCCCAGCGTCGTGATGACCTTGCCGCTCGCGGCCTCGATCACGGTCACGTTATTGTCGTTGGTGTTGGTGACGAAGACCTTGCCCGACGGTGTGGGCACCACGCCATGCGCGCCACCGCCCGCCGGGATGCGCATGACCAGCTTGCGCGTGGCGGGGTCCACGATCCACACCTCCTGCGTGCCGGTGTTGGCGACCCAGAGCAGCGTGCCGCCGGTGCCCTCGACAAACGAGAGCATGGCCGGCTGCTTGCCCGACCGGATGGTGCCGGTCAGCTTGCGCGTGGCCGTGTCGATCACGGCAATCGAGTCGCCCAGGAAGTTGCTGACGAAGGCCGTCTTGCCGGTGGGATCAAACGTGACCTCGAAGGGATCGGCGCCGACGCGGAAGCTGATCTCCAGCTTGGGATCGCCTTCCAGGCTGATGATCGAGATCGTGTTCTCGGCGGTGTTGGTGACGTACAGTTCCTTGCCGTCGGGCCGCACCTTGACACCGTGCGGGGTCTGGCCCACGCCCACCTTCGTCACCAGCTTGCGCGCCGCCGGGTCGATCACAGCCACCATGTTGTCCGCCCCCATGCTGGCATAGAGCCGCTTGCCGTCGGGGGCAAAGGTCAGGTCGTCTGACGGACCGCCGACATCCACCTGGCCCAGTTCCTTAAACGTTTTGGCGTCGAAAACCTGGAGATGGTTCTCTTTGTAGAGCGTCACCCAGATTTCGCGCCCGTCCGGCGAACTCACCACGTGGTGGGGCGATTGCCCGGTGGGGATCGTCGCATAGACCTCGTTGGTCGCCACGTCGATTACGCTGACCGTGTTGGCCCCCTGGTCCGCCGTCATAATCCGCCCCTGCGGCGTGGCCCGACTCGCCTCGGCAGCGGGCGGCGCGTCGCCCCCGCACGCGGCCAGCACCCCGGCCATCATCACCAGCACCAGCACGGTGCGCCATTGCATTTGTCGGTTCATCTTCGCTCCGTTGGGCGAGTGGTCAGTGGTCGGTGGTCAGTGATCAG
>CBJNAR010000702.1:0-3131 GCA_966434075.1 uncultured bacterium | reverse complement strand
TGCTGCCGCCGGAGCATTTCGGCGCGCTGCTGCACCACTTCACCGGCGCGCGCGAACACAACATCCAGATGCGCGACCGGGCGCTGAACCGCGGCCTGCGGCTCAACGAGTACGGCTTCGACCGGCCCGACGGCACGCGCATCCTCTGCCCGCAGGAAGAAGACGTGTTCGCCACGCTCGGCCTGCCCTGGATCCCGCCCGAACTGCGCGAGGGCGCAGGCGAGATCGAGGCCGCCGCCGCCGGGCGGTTGCCCAATCTGGTCACGGTGGCCGACATCAAGGGCGACCTGCACAACCACAGCAAGTGGAGCGACGGCACCACCACCATCGAGGCGATGGCGCGGGCGGCCCAGGCGCGCGGCTACCAGTACATGGCGATCACCGACCACAGCCAGAGCCTGACCATCGCCCGCGGCATGACGGTGGACCAGATCCGTGCCCAGGCGGCGGAAGTAGCCGAAGTCAACCGCAAGCTGGCGCCCTTCCGCGTGCTGCACGGCGTCGAACTCGAAATCAAAACCGACGGCACGCTCGACTACCCCGACGAGGTGCTGGCCGAACTCGACATCGTGATCGCCTCGGCCCACCAGGGTTTGCGCCACGACCCGGAGCGGGTCACGGCGCGCGTGCTCGACGCCTGCCGCAATCCGCACGTCGATATCATCGCCCACCCCACCGGCCAGATCCTCAACAGCCGCGAACCCAGCGGCCTCGACGTGGAAGCCCTGATCGAAACGGCGCGCGAAACCGGCACGGCGCTGGAGATCAACGCCTCGCCAGAGCGCCTGGACCTGAACGAGGTCTATACCCGCCGCGCCGTGGAATCAAATGTGCTGTTATCTATCGATACGGACTCGCATCATCCCGACGGCTTTGCCAACATCGAATATGGCATCACAGTCGCCCGGCGCGGCTGGGCGGAAGCACCCAATATCCTGACTACCTGGCCGCTCGAAAGGGTACTGGCCTGGCTAGCGCGGCGCGGCGCCTGACCCGCGGGAGAACCGACCATGGACGAACCTCTGCTCACGCAACCGGGCGGGCCGGCCCTCGAAGCGCCCCCCACCGACACCGCCGCCGGCTACGGCGAGGCCGGGCGGCTGCCCATCGTCCCGCCCCAGCCCGACGGGACCGGCCTTGACGACGACCTCGCGCTCGACAGCCCCTGGCCCACGGTGGGCGGCTGGTGGATGCTGGCCGGCGACGGCGACTAGACGGCCTAACCCCCGACCCCTTCCCGGTGCGGGAAGGGGAGACAAGTGGTTTAACATTCTGTCCCTTCCCTGCGCGGGGAAGGGAGGCGGCTTGCTGGTTAGCCCGGTGAGTAGCCGCCCGGTAGCTCATGCTTGGACCCCTCCACCCGACACCATACGCGGACGTAAATGACGCGCTGCGCGACCTGCTGGCGGGGGTGCGAGCCGCCCTGGACATGCGGTTCGTCGGGATGTACCTCACCGGATCGCTGGCCCTCGGCGACTTCGATCCCGCCACCAGCGATATCGATCTTGTCGTTGTGACCGGCGACGCGCTTCCCGCGAATCTTGTCGAGCCGTTGCGAGAGATGCATGAGCGCTTTGCCGCGGGCGACTCCCCCTGGGCCGGCAAGGTGGAAGCCGCCTACATCCCGCGTAACGCCCTGCGGCGCGCCGCGCCGGACGATGCCCTATATCCGCAGGTCGAGAAGGACCGCGACCTCTTCGTGGACCAGCTTGAAAGCGGCTGGATCGTCCAATGCTACATCCTCCGCGAACATGGGGTGACGCTGGCCGGCCCTGATCCACGCACGCTCCTCGATCCTCTGGACCCCGATGCGCTGCGCCGCGCGGTGTTGCCCATCCCGGTGATCTGGCTGGGGCTGGCCTACCATGATCCCGCCTGGCTGGCCTGGCTGCGCGAGCGCGCGAACCAGGCGTTCGTCGCGCTGACACTCTGCCGGTTGCTCTACACGCTCGACACGGGCCGCGTGGCCTCCAAGCCAGGGGCGGCCCGCTGGGCGCAACAGGCGCTGGGCGCGCACTGGGCCGGCCTGCTGGCGCGGTCCCTGGCCGGGCAGCCCGATAGCGGGCCGATCCCCGACAGCGACCTGGCCGCCACGGTGAGCTTGATCGGCTACACCGTCCGGCAATTCCGGCAGTGGGAGGCCGGGCACCCGGCGTGATTCCCGGCACCTCGAAGCCGGATCAGAACTGATCTGGCACGCGGTTTGCAGCGCCCGGTAGCCGTATTCGCGTTACGTCTTGACAAACCCAGGTGGTAGTAGTACACTTGTTCTAATTACTTGCGCGCCAACTGTGCTGCCTGGAGGAACCATCCGATGACCATCGAACCCCACGACCGCCGCCAGATCGAACAACTGCTCAGCCATGTGCAGGGCCGGCAGCCGGGGCGCGGCGTGCCCGGCGGCCAGATGGTCGTCCTCAGCAACGGGTTGCAGGTGACGATTGCGCTGGAGCAGGGCCAACACGCGGGCGAGGGCGACGCGGGCGAGACGCGGCTCTGGCTGGGCGTCAGTCGCGCCGACCGCTTCCCCACCTTCGCCGAGATGCAGATGATCATCGCCATGGTCTTCAGCGCCAGCCAGCGCGGCGCGGGCAACCCCCTCGCCATCTCCACCGGCCTGCACATGCCCAACCTGGTGCTCTGCAGCAGCCGCATCTCCCGCCCCGACCACCGCGCGGCGTAGCCGCAACTTGCCAGGCGCACACGCGGCGAAGCTCGCTCCTGGAGCTTCGCCGCGTGTCCTCTTTCAGCAAGCCACAATCCGAAGACGGCTGAACCATCCGCTTAGAAGCCCGCGACCTGTTAATCAGGATTACTCCTACGACCAGGGCAATCACGCTCAGCCACAACCCCGGTTCGCTCTGCGCAGACTTCACAGGCTGGGAGCCCAATCCTACGACGAACCCCAGCAGAAAAACAGGCGATGGAATGACCAGACCGGATCCGTAAGCCCGCATCCCGCTATTTCGCCGCTGCCGGCCCACCAAAAGCAAAATCGCGCCGAGAACCATGAGTGCACCTTGCACCCAGGGAAACGACTGGTAGACAGCCTGCCAGAAATAAACTTGCGAACTAGTGAGCCAGTAAGCAAAGTCACCGGCGAAGGACATCGCACGCGCGTTCGACGCCGC
>CBJNAR010000701.1:0-3132 GCA_966434075.1 uncultured bacterium | reverse complement strand
GCGGGCAAGACGACGCTGGTGCGGGCGCTGCTCGGCCTGCTGCCCGCCGAGGCCGGGACGATCCGCTGGAACGGCCAACCGGTGGCCGATCCGGCGAATTTCTTCGTGCCGCCGCGCAGCGCCTACACGCCGCAGGTGCCGCGCCTGTTCAGCGCATCGCTGCGCGAGAACATCCTGCTGGGCTTCGACGTGGACGACGCGGCGGTGCGGGCCGCCGTGCGCGCTGCCGTGCTCGACGGCGACCTGGCGGCGATGGAGCAGGGCCTGGACACCCTCGTCGGGTCGCGCGGGGTGCGGCTGTCGGGCGGGCAGGTGCAGCGGGCGGCGGCGGCCCGCATGTTTGTCCGCGACCCCGAACTGCTGGTTTTCGACGACCTTTCCAGCGCGCTCGATGTCGAGACCGAGCGTCGCCTGTGGGATCGTCTGTTCGAGCGCCAGGGCGCCACCTGCCTGGTCGTCTCCCATCGCCGGGCGGCCCTGCGCCGCGCCGACCACATCATCGTGCTCAAAGACGGGCGGGTCGAGGACGCGGGCACGCTGGACGAGTTACTGGGGCGTTGCGCGGAGATGCAGCGCCTCTGGCACGGCGAACTGATGGAATCGGAGCCCGTGCCCGCCTAGCGAAGCCGCCGCGGGACGCCTCCCATTACCGCGCTAAGCCCCCGGCGCGATGAATCGCGCGACTACGAATCAGAGGTATGATACCCCGCCGCGGCGGTGGCGGCTGTTTTCCCTATTCATAGACCCAATTGACTCTTACCCGCAGGGCTGTTATAATGGAATCCGGCAGCCGATCTGAAGGATTGGCGCCGGACTGCCCTATGAATACCCTGCTGTCATCGCCATACCTGCTGTTGTTTGCCCGGCTCACCCTGGGCGGCATCTTCCTGGCCGGCGCCGTGGGCAAACTGATCGACCCGGCGGGGACGGTCGCCGCGTTCCGGGAGCGCACCTGGCTGCCGCCGGCGCTGCGCACGCTGGCGAGCCGCTGGCTGCCCTGGGCCGAAGCCGGGGTGGGCGGGCTGTTGCTGCTGGGGCTCGCGCTGCCCTGGGCCGCGTTCGCGGCGGCGGCGCTGCTTGTCGTGTTCACGGTGGTCGTGCTGGGCGATCTGCGCGGCGGGCGGCCCATGCCATGCCACTGTTTCGGGCGCTTCTCGCAGGAGACCGCGGGGCCGGCCACGGTGGCGCGCAACGGCGTGTTGCTGGCGCTGGCCGTGCTGCTCGCCACGCAACCCACATCGTACCTGGCGCTCGACGCCATGTTCGGCGCCGCGCAGGGAGCCGTGCTGCCGCCTCTGGTGAACGCGGTGCCGGTCGTGTTTCTCGCCCTGATCGCCGTCGTCGCCGTGGTCCTGGGCAACAGCCTGCTGGCGACGATCCGTAGCTTCTTGCGCGCATTCTGAGAGGGGACCAAAGGGACCACATGGAAGGGATCTGGCTCGTTAGCTTCATCGCGCTCTGGATCATCGTTATTCTGGAAGGCATCTTAGTCGTCTTGCTCTACCGGCAACTGGGGGTGCTCTACCTGGGCAGCGCGTCGGGCGTCTCGCGTGACGGCCTGGCCGTGGGCAGCGCCGCCCCCGACTTCCAACTCCCCGACGCCGAGGGCCGGCCCCATCGCCTCAGCGACTATCGGGGCCGCAACGTCTTGCTGCTGTTCGGCTCGCCGCACTGCGATCCCTGCCGGCGGCTGCTGCCCAACCTGGAGGAGTTCGCGGCCACCCGCGACTTCGAGGTGCTCTGGCTCAACCAGGCCCTGCCGGAGGAAACCCGCCACTTTCGCGCCGAGACCGGCGCCACCCTGCCCATGCTCTCGTACCAGGACAAGGTGAACACCGATTACCACGTGCGTGTCACCCCGTTCCTGTTCATGATCGATCCCAGCGGCGTGATCCGGGCCAAGGGCCTGGTGAACACGAAGAACCAGCTCGACTGGTACCGCGACCTGTTCTACGGCAAAGCGACGGTGGGCGCCGCGCAAGGCACCTGAGCCGCCTTGCCCGCCCGCGTCCGCGCGACTCGCGCTCTCTCGGCATCTCGTGTGTCAGGTTAGCCGGCCATTGGCCTCATTAGTTCAGGAAAGGTGTAGTACTCATGACGGACCCCTCGCGGCTGGACCCGGAATCCCAGGGCACGACGGCTTTCGATAAGATGACCCGCTTCGCCAGCGAGGAGCTGGCCCGCGCGTTCGACCGGCGCAGCTTCCTCAAGCGCGCGGGCGGCGGCGCGTTCCTGTTTCTCGCCGCGCTGGCAAGCGGCCAGGCGTTCGGCGGGCGGACTGCGGGCGCGCAGACACCGGGCCAGGCCGGGCCGCGCCCCACGCCCTGGCCCTCGGCGCCCAACGCGCCGTGTTGCTCGCCCCCTGGTCCCTTCTGCAACCTCAACGGCGTGAACGAGCCGAACGGCTGCCAGGGCGGCAACTGCTATCAGCACCTGTCCGGCGGACAGGTGTACAACTGCACGTTGTATTACACCTATTACGCCACCGGCTGCTGGACGACCAACTGCCAGGGCGGCTATTACACCTGCTGCGACTGCGAGTGCTTCAACGGCAGCGGCAGCCGGGCCACCTGCGGCTGCGCCCAGTTCTCCGGCACGCCCTGGCGCGCCACCGACTGACATGCTGACACTGGCCGGCGGCCTGCTGGTGGTGGGCGTCATCCTGGCGATCCTCACCGGGCTGGCAAGCACCTCCTCTGCCTGAGGGGTCAACATGATCTCCGTGATCATGCCTCTCGGGCAGAGGCACCGTTCTTCTCTCTTCTGGGTCATGCGCGGCGTGATCTACCTGGCGGCGACGACGGCCGGCGGGGCGCTGCTGGGCGCCCTGCTCGGCGGGATCGGTGCGGGCCTGCGCGCCCTCGTGCCCTTCGGTGCCCTGCTCGTGATCGCCGCGCTGCTGGCCGCCGCCTATGGCTTGCATGAAGCCGGCGTCTGGCGCCTGCCCCACCCGGAACGCGCCTGGCAGGTGCCCAATAGCTGGATCATGGAACGGCCCGTGCTCGGCGCGGTGGCCTTCGGCCTGATCCTGGGCGCGGGCATCTTCACCTTCATTCCCTTCACCTCGTTTTATCTGCTGCTGGTCTGGGAACTGCTCGCCGGCCCCGTCGCGGGCGCGGTGCTGGGCGGGGC
>CBJNAR010000700.1:0-3134 GCA_966434075.1 uncultured bacterium | reverse complement strand
AGCAAGCCCGCGAGTCCGCCGAGTTTCGTGTGCTGGCCGCTAATACGGTCGACAAGATCACCGGCAAGACCTCGACCGATGTGGAGGGCGACTGGCAGCGCGTGGAAGAGTATCTCCGGCAGTGTTACCGCTCTATTGACCGGGTGCTGGCCGCACGCCAGGCCGCTCCGGAGACGGTATCCGCATAGACGAGAGCCGGTGTCCATCGGCTCCCGGCGTCAAGCGGCGGCACCTACCTGTTTTGTGGCGGCGAGGAAGTCCAGCAGCAGCGCGTTGACGCGATCCGCCGCATCGTGCTGCACCCAGTGGGTCGCGTCCTCGAAGACGTGCAGCCGCCCGTCGTCGCACAGGGCGATGCTCTGCGGAGCCATTGCGCGGCCCAGCGCCTGGTCGCGCGCGCCCCAGATCATGAGCACCGGCATATGGACACGGGGATCGGCGGGCTGGTGCGCCGGGCGGCGCAGCGCGGCGCGGTACCAGTTCAGCATGGCGGTGATCGCGCCGGGGCGCGCCCACGCCGCCCGGTAGCGGCGCAGATCGGCGTCGGTGAAGCTGCCGGGGCACGCCGACCGGCGCATCGTCTCGGCCAGGGCGCGCCAGTTGCCCGCTCGCAGCAGCCGTTCGGGCAGGCCCGGCAACTGGAAGAACACGGCGTAGAGGCTGCGGATGCGCTGGCGCATGTTATGGCGCAGGTTGTACTCCAGCACCTTGGGGTGGGGCACATTGAGGATCGCCAGGCGGGCCACCCGCTCAGGGTATTCCAGTGCCAGCAGCCAGCCCACCAGGGCGCCCCAGTCGTGGCCGACAATCGCGGCCCGTTCCCGCCCTACCGCGTCGAGCAACTCGACGATATCGGCGGCCATGTGGTTGCTGCGATAAGCGCTCAGCCCGCGCGGCTTGTCGCTGCGGTTATAGCCGCGCTGGTCGGGCACCAGCACCCGGTAGCCCGCGGCGGCCAGCACGGGGATCTGCCGCCGCCAGCCGTACCAGAACTCCGGGAAGCCGTGCAGCAAGACCACCAGCGGCCCCTCGGAGGGGCCGGCGGCCATCACGTGCAGCGTAATGCCGTTGGTCGGGATGTAGTGTTCTTCGAGACGTGTCGCCATGCCTTTCCCTCCGTAGCCGGGCCGTCCGGCGGTCCCTGCCCGGCATCCTCCGCAGGACCTGTGCCAGGGGCCACCGGGTCGCGTGCTGGTCAAGATCGGGGTGATTTGCTATAATCGGGCTATGGAGTGGAACTGCCCGTCACGGTGGGCCTGAGAGACAATGCGCCCGCCGCCATCCGGCCCGCGCAAGGGAGACGTCGAATCATGGGACGGTTATTGTTTGGCATCGTGCTGGCTATTATCGGGCTGATGTACCTGGCGGCGGCCTGGATGTCGGTGTTCACATCCGCAGGCTTCCTGACCGGCAACCTCTTTGGCGCGCTGCTGTTCCTGGTCGTGGGTGTGCTGGCCGCCGGGGCCTCGGTCAACCTGCTGCGCGAGAAGCGGCGTTAGTCGTCCGCGCATTGATTCTGCCGGACGGCAGGCCGGTTGCAAACCGGCCCCTACACCGCCGAAGTTGGCGGGCCGGCTAGATTGATTCTGCGGGGCGGCAGGCCGGTTTGCAACCGGCCCCTACACCACAAAGCATGGTGCCCGGCTACTAGCCCGAGCGCCGGCCCTTGATCAGGCGCAGGACGGTGCTGCGCCCCGGCAAGCCCGCCAGCGCGCCCCGGCGCGTCGTCGCCAGCGCGCCCGAGGCGTTGGCCCAGTCGAAAATCTCGGCCACCTCGCCAATCGTCAACCGGCGGAGATCCAGCCGCCGCTCGCCTGCCTCCGGCGCGCCGGCGTCATCCTCCTGCGGCCCCAGCCGGTCGAGCAGCGCCACCAGCAACCCGGCCAGGAAGGCGGCGCCCGCCCCGCTGCGGTCCTTGACCGCGATCTCGCAGGCCGGCAGATTGACCACCTCGAAGCCCCGCCCGCCCGGCTGCCACAGGCCGTAGGTGCAGCCCGCCGGGCCGCGCGTCAGCGCCAGCAGCAGAGGCCGGGTGCGCCCCACCGCCAGCCGGCCCACCCAGACACGCAACAACGCATCGAGCCGCCCCGCCTCGGTCGAGGCCGCGCCGCCCATGAGCATGATCAGCTCCTGGCTGCTGAGCATCAGGATGTCGACCTGCGGCAGCACGGCGTGGTAGAGATCGCGGGCGCGCTCGGGATATTGCCAGAGCGCCGGCTGCCAGTTCACGTCGAAGGCCACCGCCGCCCCCGTCTGCGCCGCGTGGCCCAGCGCGGCGTGCAGCGCGGCGCGCGGCAGCGCATGGGCCAGCGAGACGCCCGACCCCAGCACCACCTGCGCGCGGGCCACCGCTTCCGCCGGCACCCACTCGGGGCTCAGCAACTGGTCGGCCCCGCCCTCGCGGTAGAACAACGCCTGCGCCTCGGTCACGGTGCCGCTGCCGGCCCCGGCGTCGGGTGCCTCGGCATGGGGATCTTTGCGGCTGACAAAGGCCACCGGCGTGCGCCCGCGCGGGTGCACGCCAATGTAGGTGGTGTCCACGCCGTAGGTCTCCAGCGCGCCGATCAGGTAGCGCCCGAAGGGATCGTCGCCGACCAGGCTGAGCAGCGCGGCGCGGCGGCCCAGGCGAGCCACCCCGGCGGCCACATGGGCCGGGATACCGCCGGGCGCGCGGGTGAAGGTGGTCGCGGTCAGCAGTGGGCCCGACCCGTTGGCGACCATATCGACCACGAGTTCGCCCACGGCGAGCACGTCGATATCCGTTTCAGGATCAGCGCCCGCGCCGGGGCCCGCGGCACGCGACACCGGGCCGGTCCCTCCAGGCAACCAGTCGCTCATAGGCTCTCTCCTCCAGTGCGGCGCGGGATCGGATGGGGCGGGCACCGGTGTTCGCCCGGCCCCTCGCCAGGGCGGCGTTTAGCCGGGCGGGGCAGCATCGCCCGGCGCGGCCTCCGCGGGCGCGGCGTCGGGCACGGTGGGGCCGGCAATCGCCAGGATGAAGTGGTCGGGGTGGAGGTAGGTGCGGGCCACGCGCTGCACATCCTCGACGGTCAGGCTGTTGACGATCTCCGGGTACCGCTGGATATAGTCCCAGCCGAGGCCATAGAGCTCGATTTCGAGAATCTGGCGCACCA
>CBJNAR010000699.1:0-3138 GCA_966434075.1 uncultured bacterium | reverse complement strand
TGATGCGCACGGATCTTCGGCCCGACGTGAACTGGTGGCGGACGGCGCGCTGGACTCGATCCTCGGCCTCGATTACACGGCCATCGTGCAGGAGTATCACCCGCCGCGCCACGACTCAATTGTGCGCGTGGAGGCCCTCGACGACCGCCTGCTCTACGCAATCCGCATCTACAACGACACCCAGGACAGCTTCAATCTCTGCCCCGCCGACATCTGCCAGTTGCCGCCGCCCGGCCGGCGCGGGGTCAAGAAGCCGTTGCGCGTCGAAGCCGCCGACCCGCCCGCCTGGGTAATCGAAGCGGTGTTGCAGATCTTCCGCGCGAACAGCATCGATATCGGCGGGGTCGAGTATCTGGAGAGCGCCCGCGACGGCGGGCTGTACCTCTACGACATCAACGCCCTGTCCAACTTCGTCACCGACGCACCGCGGATCGTCGGCTTCGATCCTTTCGAGGACTTTGTCGATTACCTCGCGCGGCGGGCCGGGCTGGCTGTGGGGGCAGTGGCCCCGTAGAGCCGCCGCGTGTTTAGCACAGGAGGAGATATTCGTTCATGGCAACTTCATCATCCGCGGCCCGCCCCACGGCCGGCGACATCCCGCTGCCCATTGTGCGGCTCAACCGCTGGGTGTTGCTCGTGGGCATCGTCCTGGGTCTGATCCTGCAGCAGCCGCTGCTCACCACGCTGCTGTTTCTGATCCTGCTGCCTGCGGTCGTTATCGGCCAGCGGGCGAGCCTGATCTTTCGCGTGGGCAAGCGCCTGTTCGCGCGGCAAATCCCGACCGCCGAGCGCGAAGACCGCCGGCTGATGCGCTTCAACAACACCATCGCCCTGGTGCTGCTGGGCCTGGCCCAACCGGCGTTTGTGCTGGGCGCGCCGCTGGTGGGCTGGCTGCTGGCGGCTATGGTCGCCGTGGCCGCCGGCGTGGCCCTGGCGGGCTTCTGTGTCGGCTGCTTCATCTATTACCAGTTGAAGCTGCAGCGCTACCGCTTGTTGGGGACTCGCTGACGCGGGTTCCCGCCACCGCCTGGGGACCGCCCACGCAAAAGACCAACGAGTACGGCGCGATAAATCGCGCAACTACACACAAGAGGTGGTGAGAATCTGCGTTAGGATGCGGGGGCACGGCAGGCGCCGTGCCCCCGGCTTTTGTGTTCAGGCGGTGGCGCCGGCCAGTTGCCCGGCGTTCGTCGCTTGCTCTTGCAGGATCGTACCTAAGCGGCTCAGCGTAGTGTCGATGTCCGCCGCCGTGATGCCGTAGTGCGTGACCAGGCGCACGACCAGGGGATCGGTCGGGGCGAACAGGACACCTGCCTCCGCGGCGCGGGCGGTGAATTCGTCCGCGTTCCAGCCGGTGGCGCCGACGTTGGCGTAGACCATGTTGGTCAGCGGGCGGGTGAGATCGACCTGGAGGCCCGGCAGCCCGGCCAGCCCCTCGGCCAGCCGGCGGGCGTTGGCGTGGTCCTCGGCCAGCCGGTCCACCATCTCGGTGAGGGCGACGATGCCCGCCGCCGCGATGATCCCGGCCTGGCGCATGCCGCCGCCGACCAGCTTGCGGTTGAACCGCGCCCGCTCGATGAAGGCGCGCGGCCCGCAGAGCATGGACCCCACCGGCGCGGCCAGCCCCTTGCTCAGGCAGAACATCACCGTGTCCGCGGGCGCAGCCAGGTCGGCGGCGCTGATCCCGAAGGCAACCGCGGCGTTGAAGATGCGCGCGCCGTCGAGGTGCAGCGGCAGGCCGTGGCTGTGGGCGATCTCGCCCAGCGCGGCCATGTAGTCGCGGCCAATGGGCACGCCGCCGCAGCGGTTCTGGGTGTTCTCGATGCAGATCAGCGCCGTATGCGGGAAGTGGTGGTCCACCGGGCGGATGGCGGCGGCGACGGCGTCGAGGGGCAGTGTGCCGTCGGGCGCGTTGGGGATGCCCCACATCGCCACGCCCCCCAGCACCGAGGCGCCCCCGGCCTCGGCGTGGCGGATATGCGCTTCCATGCCCACGATGAGTTCGTCGCCGCGCCCGCAGTGGGTCAGCACGGCGCACAGGTTGCCCATGGTGCCGCTGGGCACGAACAGGGCCGCTTCCTTGCCCAGTGTTTCGGCAGCCAGCGCTTCCAGGCGGATCACGGTCGGGTCGTCGCCGAACACATCGTCGCCGACTTCGGCCCCGTACATGGCCTCGCGCATCGCGGGCGAGGGGTGAGTGACGGTATCGCTGCGCAGGTCGATCAGGGAATCAGGCATAGGAACACTCCACGCGATTGCGGCGGGTCCGAGCCGGTTTGAAACCGGCCCCTACAGATAACACGATCACGGCGGTGCGAGGGCAGGCCAGTTGCAAGCCGGCCCCTACAGCTAAAGCTACTCGGGCCGGCAGGCGGCGGCCACGCGGGTCAGCAATTCGTCGAGGTCGAACGGCTTAGCGATATAGTTACTGAAGCCGCGCTCGCGGAACACGCGCTCTTGATGATTCGCCGTGACGAAAATGACCGGGATCTCGCGGGTCCCCGGGTCTTCCTGCAGCAGGTCGTACAGTTGCAGGCCGCTGATCCCCGGCAGGTTCAGGTCGAGCAGGATCAGGCTGGCTTTGACCGACCGGATGACTTCGAGCGCGCGCGCACCGTCGTTGACCACGACTGCCTGGTAGTCGGACTCGGAGTTCAGCGTATCTTTGATTAGCTCGGCAATCGGCTCGTTGTCCTCGACGATCACGATCGCTTTTTTCTCGGGTAGGCCGTCCATGGTTGATTGCTCCATTGCCCCGAAGATGTCTTTAGCAGACGATACAGCAGGACGCACATCTTAGCATTGCCTGGATAGGGCAACGGTAACGGAACATCCAGCAGGAAGTGTACCGCGAACAGCCGCCTTTGGCAAGCCCGATTTTACCGCGCCGTCTGCACTTCGGCGGGCGGCGCCCGGTTGCCCGCCAGGTCCACGGCGACCACGCTCAGGTGATGCCCGCCCGGACCGAGCGCAGTGGGGTCGACCATCAGCGTCCAGGGGGCGCCATCCCGCCGGCCCAGCAACCGGCCGTCACCATAGAAGAGCATGGCGGCGATGCCGGTGTTATCCTGGGCCTCGGCCTGGAACGGGAACCGCTCGCCGGGCTTCAACGGGATGCCCTGCAATCCGTCTTCGAAT
>CBJNAR010000698.1:0-3140 GCA_966434075.1 uncultured bacterium | reverse complement strand
ATGAGGTCGTCCAGCGCATATTCCGGCCCATACCAGGGAATCGTTCCCACCTGGCGCAGCGTCTCGGCGGGCACTGCCTGCACATTGTCCATCAGGCGGTCGTGGGCAGCGTGGTAATCGGCCAGGACCTCGGCGGGACTCATCGCCGCGGCGCGCGCCTCGCGACCCCGCCCATATTCGTCCGGGTTCGCGCCGTACAAATCGAAGTGCGGCGTGGGGCCGCCCGCGCCGAAGGTCTGCAGCACGTCGGCCAGCACTTCCTCCTGGTTGGTCAGGTGGACCATCAGGTCTTTGGTCGAGAACGTGCCACAGGCGCCCGGCGTGGCCCACTCCGACTCGGGCAGGCCTTCGAGCGCCTGCAGCAACGTCAGGTGGCCGTATTTCAGAATATCCACCGCGTTCATGGATGTTCCTCCGTTCGGGGACCGCGTCCCGGTGCTGCCGGGTGGGACGCGCGCATGGGGAACCAATACCGTCCGGAGCCGATCCCCGGTATCCTAGTACGATCGGCCCGCGCTGTCAACCGCGGCGTCACCCGGCGCCGACCGACCCTTGAAAGGGCGGGCTCGACGCCCGGATACAGGCCGCGCAGGCGGCCTTCGTAAAAGTTGCCCGCCCTTTCAAGAGCCGGGCAACCGGTCCGCGAATTCGACCAGCAGCCCGGCATGATCGGAGGGGAAGAAGCCGGCGCTGTCCGGGGTGATGCCTACCCGGCGCGCCGCCACCGGGCGCAACGGCCCGGCGGGCGCCTGAAAAACGTAGTCGAGCCGGATGAACGGCGCCGGGGTCGCGAAGGTGAACCCTGGATCGGTGGGGTGGACGGCGGCCCAGCAGTCCTGCCACCCGGCCTCCGTCAGGCGGGTGATGGGGGCGCTGTCGGGCACGTCGTTCAAGTCGCCGGCCAGCAGCAGGGGCGCCGGCCCGTCCGCTGTCTGCGCCAGAAGTTGCTCGACGCTGCGCAGGCGGGCCGCCGCGTCGAGCGAGAAATGGGCGTCCAGGACGCGCAACGGGCCCGCCGGACCGGCCAGATCGACGCTCAGGACGATGCGGGTAGGGTCCTTACCCGGTATCCCGCTGGGCAGGTCGTGGGCTGTGGCCGCCTGGATGGTCCAACCCGGTGCCGCCAGCACCGCCTGCCCAAACTCGGCGGGGCGCCGGCGGGAGACCGCGGCGGGGCGATAGACAAAGCTATAGCCCAAGGCATCGGCTAATTGCGCGGCCTGGTTGGGCGCATCGGGCGCCACCTGGGCATCGGTCGCGCACTCCTGCAACAGCACCACGTCGGGCTGCTCGGCGGCCAGGGTGTCCAGGATGCCCGCCCGGCGTTGCAGCCAGTGCGGCCCGGCGCTTGCGCGTGGCGCATCCGCCGGGTAGTCCGGAACCACCCCGCGCAACTCCGGTTTGTCCCAGGGCACGGCGTACTGCCAGATATTCCAGGTGAGAATCTTCATGGGCGGGCATCCTCAGCGGCGCGAATGGCGGCCAGCAGGGCCGGGTAGTCGAGTCGGGCGAAATCGGTGGTATCGACCGGGATGACCGGCCCGCCGATGTCGGGCGGGCCGTACATGCCGCCGCGCATAGCCGCGGCCACCTCGTCGTAGTTCTGCTGATCGACGTGGCCCGGATGGCGATCCGCCGAGTGGGCGCGCGCCGCGAAGCGCGCCAGCAGCACCGCCTCCTCGGCATGGCAGTAGACCACGCAGGGCTGGAACTGGTAGCGCGCCCGCAGCGCCCGGAAGTCGCCGTTGGCGCGCACCGGGTGGAAGTTGCTCTCCACGATGAACGACCGCCCCGCGGCCAGTTCGGCCTCGATGCAGCGGAAGAGCAGCGCCACCGCCGCGGTCCCTAGCTTGCGCGACCAGCCCCGGTCGCCCCAGCCCAGCGTATCGAACAACGTCTCCTTGATATCGTCCTTGGTGAACAGGGGCAAGGTCAGCGCCGTCGCCAGGTAGCGGGCCAGCGTGGTCTTGCCCGATCCGGGCGCCCCGGCCACCACGACGACGAGCGGCCCCTGGCCGTTACTGTCGCCGGTTAGACTCATCCCTGGCGGGCGCGACTTCCTTGGTGCCGCTGACGACGAGTTCCGATCCGTCGCCGGGGGCCTTGTCGCCGTTCGCCTGCGCGTCGGCGGGCCGGCCTGCCGCTTTCAGTTCGCGCTCCAGCACTTCTTCGTCCACATTCCGCGCGATACGGCTCTTGCCTTCCTCGACATTCTCGTCCCGCCGTTCGCGGGCATCGGCGGCGATTTCGTCGCTGTCGCCGCCGTTGTGTTTGCGCTCGGCCACGCGGCGGTACAGGCGGATCAACTCGCGCAGTTCCTCGTCCGTGCGGTCCTCCACGTCGAGCAGTTCGTCGTGCGCCGGGCCGATCACGTGGATGATCTCGTCCAGCTTCAGATGTATGGCTTTCGCGTCGCGGTTCTGGGTGTTCTGGATCAGGAACACCATCAGAAAGGTGATGATGGTCGTGCCGGTGTTGATCACGAGTTGCCAGGTATCGGAGAAGCCGAAGATCGGCCCGGTCACGGCCCAGATGACGATAACCGCCACCGCGGCCAGAAACGCCCAGCTACTGCCGGTCAACTCCGATGCCTTGCCGGCAAAACGGGTAAACCATTTATTCATCGTGGTTTCTCTCAAGTGCTAGTGTGTCGAGCGCCCAGCGCCCGGACCGGCGGTCCGTCACGCTCCGGCACATCAGGTTTCCCCGCACGCTACCGCGTCTCCGCGGTGGATAGGCCGCGCATCGATTGGCTCTTGATCATGGATCAAACGAATGTTGATCCATGCTACTAATCTAAGCGTAGCAGTGCGCCAGTTGTTACGCGGCAGGATCAGCAGGCGGGGTCGACCGGATCTGCCTCTGGACAGACCCGGCGGTAGGGGGGATAGCGGCGGCTTTGGGGTCAGGCGAGTTGCAGCAAGGGATCGGGCAGCCAGTTTTCGACGAACCCCAGCGGCCCCAGGCGGCGGCGGATGTCGGTGTAATGGCGTTCGCCGCGCACCACCTGGCAGACGATGTTCCAGAACACCGGCAGGTGCCTGGGCAGGGCGTAGCACAGGTAGGGGCAGAGCTTATACAGCCCCCACCAGTGGCGCGCGCTCAGCAGATTGGGCATGAGCAGCGTATCGAGCGCCGGG
>CBJNAR010000697.1:0-3143 GCA_966434075.1 uncultured bacterium | reverse complement strand
TCGACGCCAACGCGGCGGGCTACAACGAGACGCCCACCGGCCAGACCTTCGCCGATGTGCCGGCGAGCCAGCCGTTCTACGTGTTCATCGAGCGGCTGTCGCTGCACGGCGTCATCAGCGGCTACAACTGCGGCGGGCCCGGCGAGCCGTGCCCCGGCGTGTACTATCGCCCGAACGCCAACATCACGCGCGGGCAGGTGAGCAAGGTCGCGTCGCAGACCTTCTTCCCGAACGCCTGCGCGCCCGCGCGGTGACGAGTGGTCAGTGGTCAGTGGTCAGTGGTCAGTGGTCCGTATGACTGCTGAGTGCTGAGCGCTGAGTACGCCGAGCGCCCCCTGTCCTTGCCGGGCGGGGGGCGTTCTCGTGCGCGGGCTGGCCGACGGGTTGCACCGCGAAGAAACGAAGGGAACGAAGATTTCTTACAGAGGATGTACATCCAGGGTACATCGTAGGCCAATAGCCACACCCTGTAGATAAGCAGGACCTACCTGGACACATCGCGTTCTTCGCTAACGTGCCGATCCCGCTGCCCGGCGCGCGGCCCGATCTTTGCGGACAGGCCGGTATGAGCGCGCTACTTGGTATTCTGCTGATCTTTGTGGTGATCCTGGCCGTGCTGCTGGACCGGGCGATCGGCAGCCTTAGGGCGCGACTTCCTCGATGACCTCCAGGTGCCCGCTGCCCTGCAACGTCGCCAGGTCGACATCGGCGACCGCGCGGACGCGAACGTAATTCAGGGTCAGCGTGCCTTCCAGATGCAGCGGGCCGCTGCCCGCCGCAAAGTCGGCCCCGCTGGTATCTGTCGCTGTGGGATCTACCCTGACCCCTACACCGGTGCCGCCTCGAGTGTCGGTGAATTTCAAAGCGATATACTCCCGCTCCAGATCTGCTTGTATGTCCAGCGCCGTCGCGCCTGACCGGCCGAGAACCACGGGGTGATCCCCCGCGCTGAGCCGTTGCACCAACTCATCCATCGTCGATCCTCCTCGCGGCCCAGTATAGCAGATGCTTGGAGTTCGGTGGCGAAGCTGAGCAGTCAGGAGATGCCCGGGACCACCAGCGCACCCAGCCCGTCGAAATACCGTTGATGATGGGGCGGTGGGCATGAGCGGTACGCCTGGTGGGGGGTTTCTGCGGGGGCAGATGAGGCGCCAGCCCGGCCCACTGGGCATCCGTCAGATCCCCGCGATTAGTTGTCGCATTCATCAGCAATGATACCAAGCCTTTGCAGACACGCCCTTAGGGGTTTCATTCGTGTAGGACCCTGGGGCGTATGCGATAACACCCCTAAAACCCTTCGTTGCCTTCGTTCCTTCGCGGTGAAACAAACGGCCCACCCCGGCGGGGGCGGCTTTCGCCATGGCACCGGGCGTGCTATACTGCGCGCAAGCCGGCGCCGCCGCGGTGCCGGGCTCTGGAACGGCCTAGTAGAAGGAGGCGATCATGCGGCGATTCTCATGGCACTGGGGACCTATTCTGGCGCTGGCGCTGCTGTTCGGGGCGCTGGGCGTGGCCGGTGGGGTGGGGGCGCGCGCGCAGCAGGCGGCGCCGCCGGCTCCGGCGGGCGTGGGGCTCAACGATGTGGGCAAGCCCGTGACCGTGCGCGCGGTGGCGACCCGCGTGCCCGGCGTGCGCCTGACTGAGCCGGCGCCGGGGCTGCACTTCCCGCTGACCGATACCTACAGCATCACCGGGTCGATCACGCTGACGGATGCCACGCAGACCGGGCGGCTCAACCGCGACGGCACGGTCAGCGATTGCGCGACGCCCAAGACCTGCCCCGGCACGTTCGACACGGTGCCAAGACTACGGGGTGCCCCCGACGGGCCTGCGAGACCAGGCGGGCTTGAAGCTGAACGCGCTGAAGCGCCGCGCCGGCCCGGTCAGCGTTTGCGCGACGCCCAAGCCCTCCCCCGGCGCGTACGACACGGTGCCGGTCCGCCACTACGACGCCTACACGTTCACCAACACCAGCGCGGCGCCCGCCTGCATCACGGTGGTGATGGACGTGGGCAGTTGCACCGGCGCCGGCCAGAACGCCCTGTTCAGCGCGGCCTATCTGGGCAGCTACGACCCGGCCAACCTCTGCGCCAACTATCTGGCCGACAGCGGCAACAGCCCGCCCGGCCCCGGCTATCCCTACTCGTTCAACGTGCCCGCGGGGGCGACTTTCCAGGTGGTGGTGCACGAGATGACGGCGGGCAACGGCTGCGCGCTGTATAACCTGAACGTGAGCGGGGCCAGCCTGGCTAGCGGCCAGCCCACCGCCACGCCCACCGCGACGGGCACGCCCGCCACGCCCACGCCGACCGTCTGCACGGTGCCGACCAGCCCGCTGACCGAGGGCTTCGAGACCGGGCTGGGCGCGTTTGCGTCGGCGGTAGCCACGTGCGCGCCGGGCGGCTGCGGCTGGGCCACCGTCACGTCCGACAAGCACGGCGGCGCGCAGAGCGCCTACGCGCCCGACCTGGGCGGCATCTCGGACCAGGCGCTGGTCCTGGCGAACCCGGTGAGCATCCCGGCCAATGCGACCGGGGCGGTGCTCTCGTTCTGTCACCGGGTGGCGCTGGAGAGCGGGCTCGACGGCGGCGTGCTGGAGTTCTCGACCGATAACGGCGCGACCTGGAGCACGGGCGACCCGGCCTTCATCACCGGGCCCTATAATGCGACCATTTCAGGCGCCTTCAACAGCCCCATCGCCGGGCGGGCCGCCTGGAGCGGCACCGTGGGCGCGCCGGGCAGCTTCGTCCACGTGCAGGTGGACCTGATGGCCTATGCCGGGCAGAGCCTGCGCTTCCGCTTCCGCGAGGCCAACGACGTCACGACGGGCCTCCCCAGCGGCGGGTGGTGGGTGGACGATGTGAGCGTCACGCTGACGGTGCCGTGCACGGCCACGCCCACGGCCACGGCGACGCCGGTGGTGAACTGCCCGCTGCCGTTCACCGACGTGGACCAGTTCAACCCGTTCTACCAGTATATCCAGTGCCTGTACTGCCGCGGCATCATCTCCGGCTACAGCGACAACACCTTCCGCTGGGGCAACGACGTGACCCGCGGCCAGGTGTCGAAGATCATCGCCAACGCGGCGGGGCTGACCGCGACGGTCAGCGGGCAGACGTTCACCGATGTGGATCCGGGCAACC
>CBJNAR010000696.1:0-3147 GCA_966434075.1 uncultured bacterium | reverse complement strand
TGGACAAGCAGAACTTCAGCAAGAAGATGCTGCACAGCCGGACGAAGGTGATCGAGCCGGTGCCGAACGCGCTCGTCACCGGGGCGCACCGCCCGGCGCAACTGTACCGCTTTGTGGAAGAAGGCCGTTATGAGTGGGGCGCCACCGCCGGCGATCAGCCGTAAGGGGCGCTTGAAGGGAGTATACACCATGGCTACGGATGTTCAGACTATGCAAACCGGCACCCCCGCGCGCACGGGCCGCGAACTGCTCGCCGGCAGCGGGCCGTTTCTCGATTGGCTCGGCGATTGGTATGATCGCCTGCCCACCGTGCCCCTGGCCGAGGTCGTGCGCGATCCGGCGCGCACCGCGCTGGTCTCGGTCGATGTGATCAACGGCTTCTGCTACGAGGGCCCGCTGAGCGGCCCGCGGGTCGCCGGCATCGTCGAGCCGATTGCCGCGCTCATGCAGGCCGTCCACGACTCCGGGGTGCGCCGCATGGTGCTCACCCAGGACACGCACGACCCGGCGGCGCCTGAGTTCGCCCAGTGGGGGCCGCACTGCATCCGCGGCACCAGTGAGGCCGCGACGGTGCCCGCGTTTACCGCGCTGCCCTTTGCCGGGGAGTTCGTGGTGGTGGAGAAGAACAGCATCAGCAGCAGCCACAGCACCAGCTTCGACGCCTGGCTGGACGACCCGGCCCAGGCCCCCGTGGATACGTTCATCATCGTGGGCGACTGCACCGATCTCTGCACCTACCAGCTTGCCATGCATCTGAAGATCCGCGCCAACGCCGCGGGTCGCGAGGTCCGCGTGGTGGTGCCCGAAGACTGCGTGCAGACCTTCGACATGCCGGTGCCCACGGCGCAGCAACTCGGCATCCTGCCGCACGACGGCGACCTGCACCACCTCTTCTTCCTTTACCACATGGCGCTCAACGGCTGCGAAGTCGTCCGCCACATCGCCGCGCCCACCCCCGCCGGGTGATCGCGCGCAGGTTCCACGTATTGGGCACCGCGAAGGCGCGAAGGACGCGAAGAATAAAACTAACATAACTAATCTTCGCGTTCTTCGCGTCTTCGCGGTGAATTTATGAGCCGATTGATGAGCAAAGCGATTGCCAGCCGGGGATGTTTGCTGTATACTGCACGGCGTGTGGCTTGACCGGCTGGGCAGCCTGAAACGGCTCCTGTTGTTCGTATGGCGCACGGTCCCGCTGACCCCGCGCCTGCGCTCTATGCTCTACTGGCTCATCAGCACCAAGTACGGCATCGGCGTGCAGGCGGTGGTCTTCGACGAGGCCGGGCGCCTGTTGTTGTTGCGCCATACCTACAAGGGGCGCTATCCGTGGGGCTTGCCGGGCGGCGGCATGGGTCGCGGCGAGACGACCGCCGCGGCGACGCTGCGCGAGTTGCGCGAAGAAGCCGGGCTGGACGCCACCATCCAGGACCTGATCGGGGTGGAGACGCACCCGCACCGGCTGGTGATCGAGATCTTCTATCTCTGCCGGGCGCACGGCGGCGAGTTCCGTCCCAACGCCGAAATCGCCGCCTGCGGGTATTTCGCGCTCGACGCCTTGCCGCCCGACCTGGAGCCGCGGTTGCGCCGGATCATCCTGACCTACGCCGGGGCCGGGCGCCTGCCGGTGCGCCCGAATTAAGCCGGATAGCGGCACTATCCTTGCTGAGGCCCCTGCGGGTCGGGGCGAGGACCGTTACGCGAGTGGCGCTATGTGACGCCGGCATGCCGGACCCGCCGTCTTTATCGAGACCGTATTGAGACTGTCACCGAGGAGATCTATGCTACGCTGCCTCTCTGAGCCGTCCGCTGTTTTGCCGGCCCGCCTGGCCGGGCGCGCCCGGCGTCTTGCGCCGGCCACCCTGGTGCCGCTGCTCTTGCTCGCCGCGTGTACTTCGCCCACCATCCGCAACGACCCGCCGTCCGTCGGCAACTACGAGGTCAGCATCCGCATCGATCCGCCCAGTCTGCAATACGGCCAGAAGGCCACGATCAACTACGCCTTCACCGATAAAACCACCGGCAAGCAGGTCACGAATCTGCCCCTGGTGCAGAATGCCACCGTCCATACGGTGCTGGTGAACCACGACATGACCTATTTCCGCACCGGCCAGGCTACGGCCCCCGTGGGCGGCGCCTACCCGGTCAACCTGCACTTCGGCGACCCCGACTCCTACCGGCTCTATGCCGAGTTCACGACCGGCTACACGCCGACTCAGCGGCTCGTCTACACCCACACGCTGCAGTTCGGCCTGAATGCGCCCTCCCTGGAGGAACCGGCCCCGCTGGTCGAGAGCCCCACCCCGCGCCAGAACACTTTCTATGGCGTGACCGTGGGCCTGGACACCGGCGGCCCGATCAAGGCCGGCGAGTCGACCACGCTCCACTACACCCTGACCGCGGCGGAGACCGGCCAGCCCATCCGCGACCTGGACCCGTACAATAGCGCCGCGGGGCATGTCTACATCCTGAGTGCCGACGGGGAGGAGTATGAGCACCTGGTGGCGGCGGAGTCGATTGCGGGCCTGGGCAACGCCCAGTACGAGCCGACCAGCGGCGGCATGACCGGCTCGACGAGCGGCAACCCGGTCGCGCCCGGCCAGCCCAACGCGACCGCGCTGCCCGGCGAGGCCACGCCCACCGCCGGGGCCACGCCCGCCGCCGGGGCGACCCCCGCCGCGCGCCCGCCCCTGGGGCCGGACCTGACCTTTGAGCACAAGTTCGAGAAGCCCGGCCTCTATAAAGCCTGGCTGCAATTCCTCTATCACGGCCAGGTCGTCACGGCGGACTACGTGATCCGCGTCCAATAGCGCCGGTCCGCACGCGCAGCGCCCTGCCTGATCGGGCAGGGCGCTTTTGTTTGCCGGGCCGAGTCGTTATACTTAAGGGGTCGGTATAAGAGGGAGAGGTACGTCGTTATGGTCCAGCCGAATCAGCCCGATATCGCGCCCGCGCCGTCCGTGGATGACTCCGCGGCGCTCAAGGCGGCCATTGTCGCCCAGGCGCGGGCGCTCGGCTTCGACCTGGTGCGCGTGACTACCGCCGAACCGTTCCCGGAGACCGCTGCGGTGCTGCATGACCGGATCGAGGCCGGGCTGTTCAGCGGTCTGCCCTGGTTCAACCACGACCGCGCCGCCGTGGCCGCCGACC
>CBJNAR010000695.1:0-3152 GCA_966434075.1 uncultured bacterium | reverse complement strand
GCCCTGCACCACCGGGTCGTCGCCCACCTTCCCCTCGGCCGTCACCCGGTAGTGGAAGACGTAGGGCGGGTTGCTGGGCGGGTAGTCGCCCGGATTGTCGCGAAGTGCGTACAGGGTCTTCCGCATGCTCTCCTCGACGCCCTGCATCCCGATCCGCAGCATGTGCGAGACAAACCCGCGGATGAAGCCGGGCGCCTGCTCCAGCCCCTCCTCCCCTGCGGCGAAGCCCTGGCGGATGCGGTCCGCTGTCGCCTCGCCGGGTACCAGGGCCAGGGTCGTGCCGGTCAGGCGCAGGATGAAAGTGTCGGCATCCGCGCCTTCGTGGCCGTGGACCGGCAGTTCGGCCAGCGGTTGCGTGAAGGCAACGTCGCTGCTGGTTTCAGTCATGGTTGTGCTCCTCGTTCGCTGTTCGGGCATCCGGCGCGATCCCGCCGGAGCCGGCTTTTCGGTATCACCACCATTATCCTACTCGATGGTGAAAATCCCGGTAACAGATCGGGGAACTCCCGTGCCCTTCAGCCCGCGGCCCGCTCCCAGCGGACGCGCGCCGTCTGGGTGCTGCCGCCCATCAGCAGCGGCGGGGTGCGCAGGGTAAGCCGGCTGCCCGCCAGGGTGAAATAGCGCGTCTGGGCCACGCCCACCCAGTTGGGAAACAGGCTCACCTCGATATGGTGAATGACCCGGTCCTCGCGCAACTCATAGCGCCCGCAGTAGGAGACATAGGTGCCGGCGGCGGCGGCTCGCTCCTCCGGCGTGCCGCGCAGCCGGTCGCCCCCGGCATAGGGAGTGCGGTCCCCGGTCATGAAGGCCACGCTCATATAGCCGTCCGCCGCGTAGATCAGGTAGCCGCTGGGATCATGACCATACGGGTAGCTGATCGCGCCCGTGGCGCTCTCCAGTTCGTACGACACCAGCCGCCAGGTGCCGATCAAGGGATGGTCGCTCATCGCTAGTCCTCCTGCGAAAAATGCACGTCTATTAGACAAACGCGCGAACGGGCCCGGCGTGCTGGCATCGGGTTTGCTGAAGTAAGATCAGCACCTGCTAGGTGCGCGACCAATCGCCACAAGGAAGTGAAGGAGAAGGCGTTATGAATACACCCAACACCGGTATGTCGAGCAGCAGCCAGTATAGCGGGCAGCAGACCCAGGGCCACGATTCGCCCCTGACTGACGCGACCTATAACATGGTCTCGGCGCTGCACAACATCGTCGATGGGCTGTGGCACTATGACCAGTATATTCAGCAGGATTCGGATGACGACGCCAAGGAGATGTGGCGGCGCTTTAAGCAGCAGGATATGCAGAAGGCCATCGAGTTGCGCGATCACCTGAGCCGCCGCTTGCAGCATGAGACCGGCCCCGCCGGCAAAGTGGGCCACGGCCCCAACGAAGCACGCCAGCGCCAGTAAGGCGCCCCGCCGCGGGACCCCATCCCGCGGCGCCATGCTACCCGGCCGGGCACCCTCGCCCGGCCCGTGTTATGTTCGCGGCAGCTTCCCCGCCAAACTTCGGCTAATCCCACCTGCCCCGCGTATCCCGTATAATAGCCCCATCAGCTACCCGGCACGCAGAACAACCACTCGGCACGCCTATGATCACCGGTATTCAAAATGCCACAGGCGACAACGGACCAGGGACCGGGTGCGGGTTGCGCTGCCCCTGCTCACAAGGACGCGCCTGAAATGGGCGGTTCCGCAGTCAGCGTCCGGCAATGGGTGGCGCGGGCCCGCACCTGGGGCCGGGCCCGCGCCCAGCGCAGCGGCGCTGCTGAGGAGAGCCAGGCCGCCGCCGGATTGACCTTGCTGCGCTTGCTGGGTTTTGAACTAGTGGGCCGGGCCGTCCGGGGCGGTGGAGAATCTCCCCTCTTGCCCGCGCTCTGGGCGGCCTACCAGGCGAGCGGCGCCCGTGACCGCTTCTTCGCCGAATGGCTCCCCGCGTTGCAAGCGGCGTGCGCCGGCCCTGCTGCCGGCCCGCCCCCTATCGCCGCCATCCGCGCGTTGCTGCCCGACCCGCCCGACCTGCGCGGCACCTTCCTGGTCTCCGACCCGGCCCGGCCCGATCCGGCGGCGCTGCTCACCGATACGGACGCGGCGGCTTTCTTCGCGCTCCTGGAAACCTGTCCGCCTGGGGTGGGTGGGCCGGCCCTGCTGGCCGCCGTGTACGAAAGCCTGGCTCCCACCGGCGCCGGGGTGATCTATACGGCGCGCCCGGAAATCGACCTGATGTGCCGGCTGGCGGTGGTCGATAGCCTGACGCAGCACGTGGGCGAGGCCCACCGCGCCCGGCTCTACGCCGCGGTGTTTGCCGGGGATGCCGATGCCGGCGCCGGGTTGGGGCCGGCGGTGTGGGCGTGGCTGGACCGGGTGCGCGTGCTCGATCCCGCTTGCGGGGCAGGCGCGTTTCTGGTGGGGATGTTGGCGGTGCTGGCCGAACTGGCGTCGTGGGCGGCGCCGGCCCCCGCCATGCCTCGGCTTTCGCCTGCCGATCTCGCCCTGACGGCGCTCCATGGGGTCGATATTCAGCCGCAGGCCGTGCAGGTCGCCGCGCTATGCCTCTGGCTCCAGGTGGCCGCGACGGCGCCCGGCGCCCCGCTGCCGGCCCCGGCGGCCTTTCATCTGCGCGCCGCCGACAGCCTGCTGGACGCGCCGTTCCCCGATCAACCGGCGTTCGACATCGTCATCGGCAACCCGCCCTATGTGCGCCAGGAGGCCATCGGCCCGCGCGCTTACAAAAGCGCGGTGCGCCGCGCCGTCTACCGCCGCTTCCCCGCCTTCTTCGGCTACGACGCCGCGCGGGATCGCGCCGCCCGCCCGCTCGATGCGCGGGGCGACCTGTACCTGTACTTCTATTTCCAGGGCATGGCCCGGCTGGCGCCCGGCGGCACGCTCTGCTTCCTGACCTCCAACGCCTGGCTCGACGTGCGCTACGGCGCGCGGTTGCGCGCCTTCCTGGCCGAGACGGCACACGTTCGCCTGGTGATCGACGACCAGGCGCAGCGCTCGTTCGCCGCCGAGATCAACACGGTGATCGTGCTGCTGCGCGGCACGCCGCCCGCGCCCGCTGCCTGGACGCGCTTCGTGCGCGGCGCCGTGCCCCTCGCCGCCCTCCGCGCCCCGGCGACCTGGGCCGCTATCGACGCCGCTACCACGC
>CBJNAR010000694.1:0-3177 GCA_966434075.1 uncultured bacterium | reverse complement strand
GTCACTCTGAGCGCAGCGAAGAGTCTCGTCGTTTGGACACGAGACGGCGATTCTGCGCTGCGCTCCGCTGAAACCAGGCTGAGCGCGCGGGGCGGCACGGCGGGTTTGAAAGCCGCCCCTACACCGCCAGCCCCGCCTTTGTCGGCGCCCAGGAAGGGCTGTAGGCCCATGCTGCGCTCAGAATGACGCTGGGCGGTGTTGGGGCTTGTCACTCTGAGCGCAGCGAAGAGTCTCGTCGGCGCCACCGGGCACGAGACGGCGATTCTTCGCTGCGCTCAGAATGACGGTGGGGTGGCGTTAGGGGCTGCTGAGACCCGGATGCAACCGGGGTCTCGTTTACTATGGTGAAGGGATGGCGATCCTGGCGGCCCGCGGTCCTGACCTGCGCCCTGGCGCAGGTGCGGATCACGCCGCGGGTCGCGCAGGCACCCGGCCCGAGATACGGATTATGCGTACTACTCTAGCAAAAGGAAGAACCGGACCCATGACCCACACCATCGACGTTACGATCCTATCGGACGCCGATCTGGTGGCCCGCGAGCGTCTGGCCCTCCAGGCGTGGATCGATGCCAGCGCCACCAGCGCGGCGGCCCGCGCGCACTACCGCGCCGCGGTGCAGACCCGGCGGGACGGCAGTGCGGCCCACGAGGTTTTGCGCACGGCCCTGGCCGACGAGCGCGGGGCGCGTAGCGCCCACCAGGCGCTCTCGGACGAACTGGTCCGGCGCCGCCTGGCCGTGGCGCCCGTACTCAACGCCGCTTGATCCGCATCCGCCAACGTGCCCCCGTGCCGGGTCCCGGCCGGGGGCGCTCACATGCCGGGACCCGGCGATTGTGACATCCCCGGATTGCATGCCGTGAATTCATCTCGTTTTAACCTGGATCGGCTATCATTGGCTGGTGATGAATCCCTCCACGCCCCCACCGGGCGGCGTTACGGCCCCGGCGGCCTCATGGGGCTTTTTGGCGCCGCGATATTCCGGCTTCCGCGACCCCGGCGGCGGTATAGCCTTGCCTGGGGCCAATCCAATCCGGCAGAAAGGTACTTTGCGCTGATGCAACGTCCCGCGCCCGCCGCGCCTTCGGGGCGGCGCGGTTTCTCGCTACGCTCTCCGTTGATCTGGCTGCTGCTGGGCCTGCTGGTGCTGATCCTGGCCCTGGGCACGCTGCTCGTCTGGCCCGCGCTGGCCGGCCCCAGGGCACCCGCGGCGGTGCGCATGGCCGTTGTCGGCGACTTCGGCATGGCCGGGCGGCCTGAACGCGAGGTTGCCCAACTGGTGCAAAGCTGGCAGCCCGACCTGGTGCTGACCGTGGGCGACAACAACTATGACGACGGCGCCGCCGCCACTATCGATGCGAATGTGGGCCAGTACTATCACCAGTACATCGCCCCGTACAACGGCCGCTACGGCGCCGGGGCTACCACCAACCGGTTCTTCCCCGTGCTCGGTAACCACGACTGGGTCACGCCGGGCGCCTCGGCCTACTTCGACTACTTCACGCTGCCCGGCAACGAACGCTATTATGACGTGGCCGCGGGGCCGGTGCACCTGTTCGCGCTCGACAGCGACCCGCACGAGCCCGACGGCACCACCCTGACCTCGACCCAGGCGATCTGGTTGCAGCAGAAACTGGCCGCGGCGCCCGAGCCGTGGAAGCTGGTCTTCTTCCATCACACGCCCTACAGTTCGGGCATCACCGACGGCGCCACCAAGGCCATGCGCTGGCCCTTCGCCCAGTGGGGCGCCAGCGCGGTGCTGGCCGGGCACGAACACAACTACGAGCGCATCATGCGCGACGGCATCCCCTACTTCGTCAACGGGCTGGGCGGCTGCAACGGCTGTCTCTACCCCTTCGGCACGCCCACGGCGGGCAGCGCGGTGCGCTACAACACCGATTTCGGCGCCATGCGTATCGACGCCACCGCCCGCGCGATCACCTTCACCTTCATCACGCGCACCGGCCAGACCATCGACACGTATACCCTCTCCGCCGCCGGCGCCACCCCCACGCCGGGTAGTTGATACCCCGCCGCGCCAATCGCAGATCGGCGCCTGCCTGATTTATCGCGCTGACCGGAAGTCCCCTCCGTTTCAGGACTAATGGACCGTGATCGGCCCCGCTTTGTTCACTATAATAATACTGGTGCGACCTCCCACGGCCCACTACCTTACGATAACTGACAATTAAGTTCCCGCCGAGTCATGGCAACGCTGTGCCTCCACGAAAAGCGCAGATTTATTAGCCCAATTCCACTTCCTCCCGATCCTGGTCCCGATGTCGGGTGGGGCCAGGGTTCCTTGCCGGGCCGTACGCCGACTAGAGGAGATTACTACGGTGAGTGAGCCGCAAGCCGCCGGCACCGGGGCGCGCCCGTTCCAATCGTCCGTGCCCGTCAACCGGAGCTTCGTTATTGCCATGGCGCTGGTCCTGGTCGCCGGTGGGAACCTGTTTCTCCTCGCGTCGATCCTGTTAACCGGCCAACTGACCCTCATCACCGGGATGGTCTCTGTCGCCACGCTGATCATCGGCGGGCTGACCATTGCCCTCAGCAAACACTACTACCAGCAGGCGGTGGGGCTGCTGAGCACGCTGCAGGTGATCCTGGTCGTCGCGGTCTCGCTGCTGGGTTTCGGCATGACCAACGGCCCGGCGCCGATCGTCGTCGTCTGGGGGGTGATGCTGGCCGGGATGACGCTGGGGCGCCACGCGGCAACCTACGTTATGGCCTTTGCCGTCTTCCTGCTCATCGTCGCCTGCGGGCTGGAGTTCGCCCATCTGGCGCCGCCGCCGATCTTCAGCGACCCGGCGCAGCGCACCGGCATCATTGCCGTCACGCTCTTGCTCGGCGTGGGCGTCTTCTATCCGCTTATCGCCATGTTTACCAGTATGGTGCAGACCGCGATTATGACCGCGCAGGCCCACGCCGCCAGGCTGGAAACGGCCAATCACCACCTGCTGGCGGCCCAGGAAGAAGAACGCCGCATCAGCGAGCGGATCAACCGCTTTTCGCATGAACTCGCCGGGGCGGCCACCCAGCAAGCCGGCGACGCGAACCAGCAGGCTGCCGGCGCAAACGAGTTAAGCCAGGTGCTTGCCGAACTCGACGCGGTCGCCGCGCAGATTACCGAAGCCGTCGGCGCGGTGGTCGTGGCCGCGAGCCAGGCCCAGCACAGCG
>CBJNAR010000693.1:0-3178 GCA_966434075.1 uncultured bacterium | reverse complement strand
GCCATTAACCTGATCGTCCTGGCCCGCGGCTTAAGCCGGCGGATGCTGGCCGGACGACGGCGCGCCCGCCCTTGAGGCGACACCTCGGCGTCCTGGCGGCCTATGCCGCGCTGACTGTTTTGTTCACCTGGCCGCTGGCGGCCCAGTTTAGCCGCGCCGTGCCCGGCGGCGGCGACGCCTGGCAGCACATCTGGAACCTCTGGTGGATGCGCACCGCCCTGGTGGATCTGCACACCGACCCGTTCTACACCACCTACCTCTATTACCCGCAGGGCGTGAGCCTGCTGTTCCATACGCTGGTGCCGCTGGAGAGCGCGCTGACCGTGCCGTTCCAGTTGCTGGGGGTGGACCTGGTGCCGCTGTACAACGGCGTGCTGGCGCTGTCGTTCGTGCTGGCGGGCTACGGCACCTGGCTGCTGGTGCGCGACCTCACCGGCCACGACGGCGCGGCGTTCGTGGCCGGGTTCGCCTTCGCCTTCTGCCCCTACCACCTCGGCCACCTGCTGGGGCACATGAACCTGGCGTCGCTGCAATGGATTCCCCTCTACCTGTGGGCGCTGTTGCGGGCGGTCGGGCCGCCGGGCGCGCCGTTCGACCCGCACGTCCGCCGGGCCGGGGGACGGCTTGATTGGCGGCCCTTCGGCTGGGCGGCGCTGGCCGGGCTGTTCCTGGCGGCCAACGCCTTCACCGAGTGGACCTACGTGGCGTTCCTGGGCATCTTCACCGCCGGTTACCTGCTCTGGCGGCTGCTGGTCGATGGGCGGCGCGCGGGCTGGCGGGCCTGGGTGGCGGGGGTGGTGCCCCTGCTGGCGCTGGCCCTGGTCTTCGGCGTGCTGGCCGGGCCGCTGCTGGTCCGCACGGCCCAGGCGCAGGTGGGCCAGGACTGGATGAAGCTGCCGCCGCGCGAGACGCTGGTCTACTCCTCGGACCTGGTCGATTCGTTCCTGCCCTCGGCGCTGCACCCTTTTCTCGGCGGCCCGGCCAGGGCGCTGGAACAGCGCTTCCCCGCGCGCAACACGGCGGAGCGCGCTGTCTACCTCGGCTACACGCCGATCCTGCTGGCGCTGCTGGCCCTGTGGCTGATCCGGCGGCGCGGAGTGCTGTTCTGGGCGCTGACCGCTGCGTTCACCTGGTCACTGTCGCTCGGCCCGATCCTGCACGTGCTGGGGCGGGCGAATTTCACGCCCTACGGCGCCACGGTGCCCTTGCCCTACCTGGTGCTCAGCACGCTCGTGCCCGGCTTCAGCGTGATGCGCGTGCCGAGCCGCTTCGTCGTGCTGACCAGCCTGGCGCTGGCGGTGCTGGTGGGCTACGCGCTGGCCGCCCTGAGCGCGCGCCTGCACCCGGCGAACCCGGCGCCGCCGGATGCTGCCGCCCCGCCCGCGCGGCGGGTCGCCTTCCCGGCGCTGTCCGCGCGCACCCTGGTCGTGTATGGCGTGGTTGCCGTGCTGATCGCCCTGGAGTTCGTCACCATCCCGTACCCGATGGCGCCGCCGGGCTATCACATCCCGTTCTACGAGCAGGTGGCCCAGGAGCCGGGGCGCTTCGCCATCCTGGAACTGCCGTTGCGGCCCATGTCCGACTACATGGCCTACCAGACGGTCCACGGCAAGCCCATCGTCTACGGCTACCTCTCGCGGCAGCCGCCCGACCCGTTCGTCGAGAACACGCCCGCGGTCCACTATCTGCTGAATACCACCCCGGTCGATGCGCTGCCGCCCGCCCAGGCGGCGACCGGCGCGGCCACACTGCGCGCCGCGGGCATCCGCTACGTGGTCGTCCACTGGTGGGCCTTCACCGACCCGGAACGCAAGGCAATGGAGGCGAAGCTGGCGGCGCTCTTCCCCGGCGTGACCCCCACGCCTGACCCGGCGCACCAGATGGTGATTTACACGCTGGGGCCATGACGCGCGGGCCGGGGACGGCGGATAAGCAGACGTTTTAGCAGAAGAGGCATCGTATGAGCGATCAGGCGGCACGGGAGCCGGGCGTGCAGGTCGTCCGGCCCCATGAGCGGAGCCGGGCCACCGCGCAAACCACCGGCATGAGCCGCGCGGCGGGCGTGGCCCCCGATACGACCGGCAGCCGCAACCTCTGGGTGGGCGTGACCACGACGCCGCCCGGCACGGTCAGCGGCTGGCATCACCACGGCGATTGCGAGACGGCGATCTATATCGTGCAGGGCCGGGCGCGCTTCTCCTGGGGGCCGGGCGGCGGCGAAAGCGCCGAGGTGGGGCCGGGCGATTTCCTCGACGTGGCGCCCGGCGCGGTCCACCGCGAGGAGTGCCTGGGCGACGAGCCGGTGGTGATGGTCGTGGCCCGCGCGTGCAGCGGCGTGATCGTGGTCAATACGGACGGCCCGGAGTCCGGCGTCTAGCCTCGACTCCGAGTCGCCCGCGCGCCGGGTGCGCCGTCATCCGCTACGGGCCAGGAACCGGCCCAGCGCGACGGCTGCCACATCCTCCAGCAGCCCGGCGGCGAGGTTGGGGATGCCCAGGTTGTCGCTGGCGGCCACGCGCAGCCGGTAGAGCGTGTGGGTGGACAGGAAAGCGGCCCCGCCGCCGATGGCCGCGCCGATGAGGGCCGGGCGCCCGTGCGCGACGAAGGCGGCGGCCCCGACCAGCGCCCCCGATCCCACGCGCCCGGCCAGCGGACCGGGATCGGTGCGACTGGGGGTGATAGGCAGCTTGTCCACGACAAACTCGCCCAGCGCGCTCAGGGTCAGCAGCGTGCGCACGCGCGACGAGGCCAGCGGCGCGAACGGCGTGCCCCGCAGGGCGGCCGGATGGCGCGCCACCCGGTAGCTGAACGCCGCCGGCGCCGACGCCGAGCGCATCCCGGCGAGCCAACCCAGCCCGGCGGCCAGTTTCCATACTTCCGTAGACGACGCAGACATGAACACAGATTCCTCCAATAAGGTGGCCCGAGCCCTGCCCGGCGTGGTTGGGGCAGGCGCCGCTCATTATGCGCTGTAGGGGCCGGCTTCAAACCGGCCCGCTGGATCGCAAACGACGCCGGTTCTCGCAAGGTTCAGGCCACGCGTGGGGATCTTGCGTCGCGGGGCGGCAATGCGTATAGTAACTAGGGACTTGCAAGGATCAATCATTTGTATGTAACCATGGGTAAGGAGCGAATGGGCGTATCGATCCCAAGGCCGGGGGGCCGGGCGTTGATCTAC
>CBJNAR010000692.1:0-3182 GCA_966434075.1 uncultured bacterium | reverse complement strand
TGGCTCGTATAACTCCCCGATTGGCCCTGGCCCTGCATTCCCGAGTCATCCAGTTTGCGTGTCTCGTCCATTAGAGTTGCTCCTTTCCACTGCATACCGGTGGCAGCCAGCGCCGGCGTGGGTGGTCGCCGGACGCCCGGTGCCGTCACGGCACGAATCCCCGATCCGAATCGAGGACAGTCTGTAAAGTCAGCTAATTACGTGCCATGGATCCGGGCGGGCGTGGGGGCCGGGCGCCGCCAGGGTACGTGCCTTGACAGGGATGGGGGCCTGTGGTATTTTAGCGGGGCCACGACCGCGTTACCCCCCGCCCCGGCCACCCTGCCGGGCCGCCGCCGGGCCGGCTTCCGCGCCACACAAGGAGGACACACTACCGCGATGATCAAGCTGATTGCTCTGTTCAAGCAGCCGGAGGACGTTGCCGTCTTCGAGCAGCACTACAATGATGTGCATGTGCCGCTGATCAAAAAGGTGCCCTACATGCGCAACTTCGTTTCCAGCAAGGCTTTTGGGGCGCCCCGCGGCGAACCGGCCTACTATCGCGTCGGCGAGATGTGGTTCGACGACCGGGCCAGCTTCGACAAGGCCATGGCCTCCGACGAGAACCGTGCCGCCGGCAAAGACCTGATGAGCTTCGCCCGCGACGTGGTGACCATGATTTTTGTGGAGTCGCAGGAGATCGGCGACCTCGGCCCCGGCTACAGTGCGACCGCGGGGGTGGAGTAACCGCATGACCGCGACTCCCTGGCAGGGCCGCGACCCGGCGGCCTTTGGCTTCGAGAATATCCTCTACAGCAAGGCGGACGGCATCGCCCGCGTCACCATCAACCGCCCGCGCGTGCTCAACGCCCTCAACTGGGCCACCCTGCGCGAGATGCAGGCGGCCTTCGAGGATGCGTCCTGGGACGACAACGTGGGCGTGCTGGTGCTGACCGGGGCGGGCGAACGCGCCTTCTGCACCGGCGCCGACCTCGACGAGCAGGAGCAATTCCAGCAGCGCCCGCACGATTATTGGAAGTGGATGGGGGCGTTCATCGAGGCCCACGATAAGCTGCGCAACATCGGCAAGCCGACCATCGCCCGGCTGAACGGCATCACCGTCGGCGGGGGCAACGAGTTCAACATGGCCTGCGACCTGGCCGTGGCCGCCGACGACATCTTCATCCGCCAGGTGGGACCGGGCCGGGGCAGCGTGCCCGCGGGCGGCGCCACCCAGTGGCTGCCGATCCTGGTGGGTGACCGGCGCGCCCGCGAGATCCTGATGCTGTGCGAGGAGATTCCGATCGCCAGGGCGCTCGACTGGGGGCTGGTGAATCAGGTGGTGCCGCGCGCCGAACTCGACACGGCGGTCGACGCCATGGCTGCCAAGTTGCTCATGCGTTTGCCGACGATTATGCGTTATACCAAGCACCAGTTGAACTTCTGGCGCGACCTGAGCTGGCATATGACGGTGCAGCACGCGCGCGACTGGCTGAGTATCCACTCGGACTCGGCGGAAGTGGCCGAGGGGCTGGCCGCCTTCCACAGCCGCCGCCCGGTGGACGTGCCGGGCCTGCGCCGCGCACAGGCCGAAGCCGGTCCTGCGGGCGAGTGGACGTGCGCCGCCTGCGGCACCCACCTGCCGCCCACGTTCGCCTTCTGCGGCCACTGCGGCGCGGAGCGAAGTGCTGAGTGCTGAGTACGACGAGTGGTCAGTGGTCAGGGGTCAGTGGCCAGTAACGAGTTAGACTTGTCACTCTGAGCGCAGCGAAGAGTCTCGGCGCCTGCGGGTTACGAGCTGGAGATTCTTCGCTCCGCTCAGAATGACACTGGGGGCTTGTCTAGGGAGCGCAGCGAAGAGTCTCGGCGCCTGCGGGAACAAGACGAGATGCTTCACTCCGTTCAGCATGACAACTTGGGGTGGCCGGTGGTCATCAGTTGATTTGCTTCAACGGTAGCTGTTCTATATTGCCAATCGCGGCTTAGGAAACGGTTGGGCAGGCTTGCGGTGTCCGGGACGACGAGCGACCGTCCCTGACTACTGACCACTGATCACTGATCACTGACCACCGACGGCTGACGCAGAGGAGCCAGGGGATGCGCTATACGGTTTATCTGGAGGTCCAGGAGGATGGGGCGACGATGGCCCACGTGCCGGCGTTGCCCGGCTGCATCAGCAGCGGCGTGACCAAGGAAGTGGCGATCGCCCGCGCGCCCGACGCCATCGCCGCCTATCACGCGTGGCTGCGCAAGCATGGCGAGCAGACGGTGCCGGAGAATGAGCCGATCGAGATCGAGATCGGCGGCGTGATCGACGATCCCGACACCCACCTGGGCGATGAAGCCGGGCTGCTGCCCACCGACCAGGTGGCGTTGACCGAGACCGAGGCCGCCACGTTGATGCGCCTCATGTCCTATTCCCGCCGCGACCTGATGGAAATGGTCGGCGGGATGTCGCGCGAGGTGATGCACTGGCAGCCGCAGAACGAGCCGAGCGCCGACGGCTGGTGCATCGACGACATCCTGGAGCACCTGGCCCGCGCCGAGCATGTCTACACCAGCCGCCTGAGCAGCAATGTCTTCGAGTTGCTCGAAGAATCCCGCCGGGCCGCCCTGGAACGCATGTCGCGCCTGAGCGACCAGGACATGAGCCAGGTCACCGAACACCAGGGCGAATACTGGACGGCGCGCAAGGTGTTCCGCCGCTTCCTGGAGCACGAGCGGGAACACTACCAGCACATCCAGCACGTGCTGAAGGCGTTCGAGTCCAACCAGGGTTTGAGTACGGAATAGGAGCACGTATGGCCGGCGAGCCGTCTTACCAGTTTATTCGCCCACGTACCGACGGTGCAGTGGGCATCGTCCAGTTGTACCGCCCCGAAGCGCTCAACGCGCTGAGCAACGCGCTGATGGACGAACTGATCGCCGCGTTGCAAGCCTTCGACGCCGACGAAGCGATCCGCTGCCTCATCATCACCGGCAACGATCGCGCCTTCGCCGCCGGGGCCGACATCAAGGATATGGCGGACGCGGGCACGGTCGAGATGGTGCTGCGCGACAACCTGGCCCGCTGGGAGCGCATCCGGGCGATCAAGAAGCCGATTATCGCCGCCGTCAGCGGGTATGTGCTGGGCGGGGGCAACGAACTGGCGATGACCTGCGATATGATTATCGCCGGCGATACCGCCGTGTTCGGGCAGCCG
>CBJNAR010000691.1:0-3185 GCA_966434075.1 uncultured bacterium | reverse complement strand
CCGTCTATGGGGGCCAACCTATCCAACGCCAGTTGCATGTCCTGGCCCGCGGGGTCCAGGTGGTGATCGGCACGCCGGGTCGCTTGCTCGACCACCTGCGGCGCGGCACGCTCGACCTGGCCCATGTCAAGTATGTGATCCTGGACGAAGCCGACGAGATGCTCGACATGGGCTTCATCGAAGACATCGAGAGCATCCTGGACACGGTGCCGGAGACTCGCCAGATGGCGCTGTTCTCGGCGACGATCCCGCCGCGCATCGCCGCGCTGGCCCAGAAGTACCTGCACGACCCGGTGCGCGTCACCATCGCGCCGACCGAGCTGACCATCCCGGCTATCGAGCAATACTATGTCGAGGTTACGCCGCGCAACCGGCTCGACTCGCTGACCCGCATCCTCGATCACGATGAACCGGAGTCGGCCATTATCTTCGCCCGCACCAAGCGTGACGTAGACGAACTGGGCGAGGCGTTGCAATCGCGCGGCTTCGACGCCGAAACACTGCACGGCGACCTGAATCAGGTACAGCGCGACCGCGTGATGAATCGCTTCCGCAGCAACCAGGTCGAGCTACTGGTCGCCACCGACGTGGCCGCGCGTGGACTCGATATCAGCGGCGTGACCCATGTGTTCAACTACGCCATTCCGGAGGACGCCGAGGCGTATGTCCACCGTATCGGGCGCACCGGGCGCGCGGGCAAGACGGGCAAGGCGATCACCTTCGTGCAGCCCAACGAGATCCGCCTGCTGCGCATCATCCAGCGTATCATCGGGCAGAAGATCAACCCGCTGCGCCTGCCCACGCTGGCCGACGTAGAGGCCCGCCGCCGCGAGGCGCTGAAGGCGACATTGCGCGAGCGTATCACCCAGGGCAACCTCACGCCCTACCTGGACCTGGTGACGGAGCTGGCCGAGGAGTTCGATCTGGCCGAGATCGCCGCGGCGGCGGCCAACATGGCGAGCGCCGGCGACCGGCCATTGACCGAGGTGGTGGAGGTCAGCAACAGCAGCGACGGCGTGGAGCCGGGCATGGCCCGCCTGTTCCTGAACGTCGGGCGGCAGGCGGGGGTGCGCCCCGGCGACATCGTCGGCGCCATCGCCAACGAGGCGGGCATTCCGGGGCGGGCCATCGGCGCCATCGACATCTACGACACCACGGCGTTTGTCGAAGTGCCCGCTGCCGACCGGGAACGGGTCATGCGCGCGCTGTCGCACACGACGATCAAGGGCCAGCGCGTGCAGGTGGCGGTGGCGCAGGGCGAACTGCCGGCCCGCCCGCCCCGGCCCACCGGCCCGCCCACCGGCTTTCGCGGCGGCCACCACCGCGCCACGCACAAGGGCCACGGGCCGGGCAAGTACGGCAAGCAGCGCCACAAGTAGCCGGAATAGCGCGGGGGGGTTAGCCCCGGCGCGGGGAGGCGGGGGCCAGCGATTGATCACAGACCGTGGCGAACATGCAGTTGGCACAGCGCACCGGGTCGTCATGGCTGCGGTCGAGTTCGCCCGCGAGCCGGGCGGTGCGGATCTCGTCCAGCGTGGCGAGGAGTTCGGCGCGGGCGGCGTCGGTGTAGTCGATGCGGAAGGTGTTCTCGGCGTAGCGCAGCAGGCCGTAGCCGGGGCGGCCCTGGGTGTCCTCGACCAGCAGGCAATAGGCGAGGAGTTGCAGCACGTCGCCGGGGTAGGGCTGGGTGGCCCGGCGGGTCGGCTTGACCTCGACCGGGATGATGCGGCCCTGCTCTTCCAGCAGGTAGTCGGGCTTGCCCACCAGCCCATAGCGGCGCGAGAAAAGCGAGTCGGTGGCCCGCTGCCAGGCCCCGGCGTCGGTGTAGACCACGCGGGCGCGCGGCAGGCCGCTGCGTCCCTGCATCCGCCGGGCGGCGATCAGCGCGCCGCCACCCACCAGCAAGGTGAGCACCAGCAAGACGCCCAGCAGCGGCGCGAACTCACCCGCCACCGGTCGCCACCGCCAGCGCCTGGTCGAGATCGGCGATGATGTCCTCCACCTCTTCGATGCCCACCGACAGCCGGATAAGGCCCGGCGAGATGCCCGCGCCCGCTTTCTGCTCTTCGGACTGGAAGGTGTGGATCATCGACGCCGGGTGGGTGATCAACGTTTCGACGCCGCCCAGGCTCACCGCCAGGACGCAAACCTTCGTGCGCCCGATCATGCGGTAGCCGGCTTCGTAGCCGCCCTTTAGCTCGAAGGCCATCATGCCGCCGAAGCCGCCCGGCATCTGGCGCTGCGCCAGGTCGTGCTGCGGGTGCGACGGCAGGCCGGGATAATAGACGTGGGCCACGGCGGGGTGCTCGGCCAGGAAGCGCGCGACGGCCAGCGCGTTGCGGTTGTGCGCGGCCATGCGCAGCGGATAGGTCAGCAGGCCCCGGCGCAGGAGCCAGGCTTCAAACGGGTGCAAGACCGGCCCGTACACGCGCAGGTACTGCCATGCCGCGTCGATGCCCGTCCTGCTGCCCATGATCGCCCCGGCGGTCACGTCGGCGTGGCCGTTCAGGTACTTCGTGGCGCTATGGACCACCAGATCGTAGCCCAGGTCGAGCGGGTGCTGGTTGTAGGACGAGGCAAAGGTGTTGTCGGTGATCGCCAGCGCCCCGCCGGCATGGGCGATCTCGGCGGTGGCGCGGAGATCGGTCAGGTCCATCGTGGGGTTGGTGGGCGACTCGGTGTAGACGACGCGCGTGTTGGGGCGCATGGCGCGGGCGAACGCCTCCGTGTCGGTCTGCCGCACCAGCGTGACCTCCGCGCCGTAGCGCGGCAGTATGTCGTTCAGCAGCGACAGGGTCGACGTGTAGTGCGTCTGCTGGGCCACCACATGGTCGCCCGCGCGCACGTTCGCCATGACCGCGATGGTGATGGCGGCCATGCCGGAGCCGACGGCCAGCGCCGCCTCCGCGCCTTCGAGGCCGGCCAGCAGCGCCTCGACCTGCTTATCGTTGGGGTTGCCGTAGCGTGTATAGTCCTCGCCCGGCGCCACCTGGGACGCGAAGGTCGCGCCTTCCTCCGGCGTGTTCAGGCGGAAGGTGCTGGTCTGGAAGATGGGCGGCGTCACCGCGGACGTGGTGTTGGTCGCCTCGGTGCCGTGGATCAGCCGCGTCTGCATGCCCGGCGGGCGGCTGTGCGGTGTGGTCATGGATCTGCTCCTGTGCTCAGGGGCCAGGCGGCGGCCCGCC
>CBJNAR010000690.1:0-3186 GCA_966434075.1 uncultured bacterium | reverse complement strand
GCTGGTGTAGGCCCAGGTATCGCCGTGCGTGTCATAGACCACGGCGGCATAGGGGATCAGTTTGCGCGGCGTGGCGCTCCCCGCCAGCGTCAGGTCCACATGCACGCGCTGCCCGGCGCTCAGCCCATGGCCGGCGCTGTCCACCACATAGTACAGATCTCCCGTCACGGCTTTCGGCTCGGGCGCCCTGGTCTCGACCAGGCGGCCCGGCACGCCCGCATCCGCACTGTCCAGCGGCCGCACGCGCACCGGTTGGCTACGGTCTACTTTGCCCAGATCGGCGACGGGCAGCGGAACGCGCACCCAGACTCCCCCGGCGCCGGGCTTGGTCGTCGTATCCGGCGGCCCGGCATCGGGCAGGCTCACGGCCCCGCCCACGCTCCGCTTCCGTATGACCGGCTCCTCGCGCACCGGCGCCGTCTGGATCTTTAGCCGTTGCATCGCCTGCTCCGAAAGCACCACGTTATGGAGGTCGCTCCCGGCGATCGGGGTGATGCCGGCGGGCGGGTTGGCATGCGACGCGACGGTTTTGGGCGGCGACCCGCATCCCGCAAGCGGTAGACCGGCAACGATGAACAGCACGATGATCCATAGATTACGGTACTTCATGGCAAGTTCCTTCCAGGCATCTAGCGACCGATCCAATAGCCGATGTCTCTCCCGCCGGCCGGTCAACTCGTGGCCGGGCTGACCGCTTCCTGCTGCACGCGCACCGCAGCCGGTTCCGGGTTGGATGCGAACCGCAAGTAGAGGGCGGGCAGGATAAACAGGTTGAGTAGCGTGGAAGTCACCAGTCCGCCGAGGATCACCACCGCCATGGGGTGCTCGATCTCGTGGCCCGGCAGGTTGCCGGCCACCACCAGCGGCACCACCGCCAGCCCCGTCGCCAACGTCGTCATCAAGATCGGCGACAGCCGCTCGCGCGCCCCGCGCAGCACCAGCGCCGGGCCGAAGGCTTCGCCTTCTTGCTCTTCCAGGTGCTGGTAATGGTTGATCAGCATGATCCCGTTGCGCGCTGCGATGCCCAGCACCGCGAGAAAACCGACGAGCGACCCCAGCGAGATGATCCCGCCGCTCAGATACGCGGCCAGCACGCCGCCGGCCAGCGCCGAGGGCAGGGTCACGAACGACAATATCGCCAGCCGCCAGCTCCCGAAGGCGGCCTGTAACAGGAGGAAGATCCCGATCACGGCGGCCAGGGCGAAGCCCAGCAGGCGCTGTTCGGCGGCCTGGCGCTCGACGTACTCGCCGAGTAGTTCGGGGTGGTACTCCAGCGGGAAGTTCACGACTTGCAGGCGCGCTTCCACATCGCGCGCCACCGCTCCCAGGTCGCGCCCGCGCACGCTCAGCCCCAGGTCGAGACGCCGCGAGGCGGCTTCGCGTTTGATGATATTCTCCGCCGGGATGATGCGCACCGTCGCCACGTCCTCCAACCGCACCTGCCCGCCCGACGGCGTGTCGATCAGCAGTTCGCGCAGGCTGGTCAGGCTGTGGCGGAGTTCGGGCGTGCCCATCACTACCACGTCGAACACCTTTTGTTCCTCGAACAGATTCCCGACTTCGATGCCGTTCACCAGGGTCGCTGCCGCCCGGCGTACATCGCCGGGTTTGAGCCCGTACGGTTCCGCTTTGGCGAGATCGACCTTGATCTCGACCTGCGGCTCTTCCACCTGGGACTCCACCCGCAGATCGACGACGCCCTCGATCCCCGTCAGCGCCTGGCGCACCTCTTCGGCCTTCTGGCGCAACACGGGCAGGTCGGGGCCGTAAATGCGCACCACGATGGCGTCGTCGCTGCCGGTCAGCACGTCGCGGACGCGCTCCCGCAGATAAGTCAGCACCTCGCGGTCGATGCCCGGATAGCCGTCCACCGTGTCCTGCACGGCGGCTAGGGTCCGGTCATAGTCGGCGGCCGGATCGACGCTGACCCACCCGCGCGTGGCATTGATGTTCACCACCTCATCGCCCGTCACGGCGCGGCCCACGTGGGCGCCGAAGTTGCGGACGCCGGGCACGCCCCGCAACTCCTTCCCGGCCTCCGTCGTGATGCGCGTCATTTCGGGGTGAGACGTGCCGGGCGCGCCCACCCAATCGACCAGCAGGTCGTTCTCCTTGAAGGACGGCAACAGCGACTGGCCCAGGAAGGGCAGCACGGCGAGACCCAGCACCAGCATGACCGCCACGGCCAGGTACGCCGGGCGCGGGCTGCGGATCAGCCGGGCCAGGACCCGCTCATAGCCGCGCTGTAGCCGGCGGGCCAGCGGCGATTCGCGGCGCGCGGAGTGTTCGCCGCCCAACAGGATCAGCGCCAGGGCCGGGGTCACGGTCAGCGCCACCAGCATCGAGGCCAGCACCGCCAGCACATAGGACAGCGCCAGCGGCTGGAAAAACGCCCCCGACAGCCCCTCCAGGAAGAAGACCGGCAGCAGCGCCAGCACGATGATCAACGTCGCGAAGATGATCGAGCCGCGCACCTCCAGCGAGGCTTCCAGAACGACGCTCGCCGTCGATTTGGGGCTGCCCTCCTGGCGATGCTGCCGTAGCCGCCGGGCGATGTTCTCGATGTCGATGATGGCGTCGTCGACCACCACCCCCACGGCGATCACGAACCCCGCCAGAATCATCGTGTTGATCCCGACCCCGCTCAGGTGGAGCACCAGCGCTCCCGCCACCAGCGACAAGGGGATTGCCACCAGGCTGATCAGCGCCGTGCGCCAGTCGAAGAGGAAGGCGCCCACCACCAACACGAGCAGGAGCGACCCGATGATCAGCGACAGGGTCAGATTTTCGAGCGCCATCTCGATGAAGGTCGCCGGGCGGAAGATGGTCGAGTCCATGGCAAGACCGGGCAGGCCAGGTTGCAAGGCCGCGAGCGCGTCTTCCACCCCGCGCGTCACCTCCAGCGTGTTAGCCCAGGGGAACTTCTCCACGACGAGCAGCAGGCCCTGCCCATCGTTGATGACCGCGTCGCCGATGAGTGGCTGGTGGTTCTCGACCACCGTCGCCACGTCGCCCAGCGGCATCGTCGCGCCGGCCACCGTCACCTGGGCCAGGTCTTCGGGCGAGGAAATGGGCAGGAAGTGCCGCACGCCGAGCCGCTGGTTGGGCGTGTCGATGAACCCGCCGGTGATACCGGGCGTCGAGGCGTTTAAGAAGCTTAACGGCGACACCCACAGCGCGTCCCCG
>CBJNAR010000689.1:0-3187 GCA_966434075.1 uncultured bacterium | reverse complement strand
TCCGCAACCTGCCGCTCCAGCAGCATGGTCTGGAGTGGATCTTCCCGCCCGCGGAACTGGCGCACCCGTTGGACGACGGCACGGCGGTGCTGATCCGCCGCTCGGTGGCCGCGACGGCGGCGGGGTTGGGGCCGGACGGCCCGGCGTACCGGCGGCTCATCGGCCCGCTCGTGCGTGACTGGGATAAGATTGCCGGTTTTATCCTGGGGCCGTTGGGTATCCCGCGCCATCCGCTCGCCCTCGCCCGCTTTGGCTTGCCCGCCCTGCTGCCCGCGCAACTACTCGCGCGGGCGATGTTCGGTGGGGAGCGGGCGCGGGCGGTGTTTGCGGGCATGGCCGCCCATGCTATCCTGCCGCTGGACCGCCCGTCGAGCGCCGCCGCGGGCCTGGTGCTGGGCAGTTTGGCCCATACTTTCGGCTGGCCGGTGGCGCGTGGCGGTTCGCAGCAGATCGTCGCGGCGCTGGCCTGCTATCTCCACTCACTCGGAGGGGAGATCCGAACCGGGATGCGCGTGGGGTCGCTAGCCGATTTGCCGGGCGCGCGGGCCGTTTTGTTCGACCTCACACCCCGCCAACTGCTGCGCATCGCCGGGGACCAGTTGCCGGCGGGTTACCGGCGCACCCTGAGCCGGTATCGCTATGGCCCCGGCGTGTTCAAACTCGACCTGGCGCTGGACGGCCCGATTCCCTGGCGCGCGCCGGACTGCGCCCTGGCGGCGACAGTCCATATCGGCGGAACGATGGCCGAGATCGCGGCGGCGGAGCGGGCGGTCTGGCAGGGGCGGCACCCGGCGCGGCCCTTTGTGCTGCTGGCCCAACAAAGCCTCTTCGATCCCTGCCGCGCACCTGCCGGGAAACACACCGTCTGGGCCTATTGCCACGTGCCCAGCGTTTCGACCGTCGATATGAGCGCGCGCATCGAGGCGCAGATCGAGCGCTTCGCGCCCGGCTTCCGTGACCGCATCCTCGCCCGGCATGTCATGCTCCCCGCCGACATGCAGCGCTACAACGCCAACTATATCGGCGGCGACATCAACGGCGGGGTGCAGGATCTGCGCCAGTTGTTCACCCGCCCCGCGCCGCGCCGGAACCCGTATAGCACGCCCAATCCGCGGATCTACATTTGCTCGTCGTCCACGCCGCCCGGCGGGGGCGTGCATGGCATGTGCGGCTACCATGCCGCGCAGGCCGTGTTACGGGCGGTTCCGGGACCAGCTACCACGCGCTGAGCATCCAGATGGCGGGTTGCAGGTCCCCCGCCTCGGCACCGATCTCGCCCAGGATGGCGACGGCCTGCTCGACATGGCGGTGCGCCTCGTCCGCCCGACCGGCCGCGTGCAACAGGTCCGCGATGTTGTTATGGATCGCCGCCTCGCGGTGCCGGTCGCCGCGCACGCTGCAAAGATCCAGGGCGGCCGCCGCCAGGTCGAGTGCCCGGTCGATCTCCCCCGCGACGCCGTGCGCCAGCGCCAGGTTGTTTAACACGGCGGCGCGAACCTCGATGTCGCCGAGCGCGTCCGCAAGGGCTAGGCTCTGCTCCAGGTGGGTGCGTGCGCTCATGGGGTCGCCGCGTTTGCTGGCGATGAGGCCGAGGGCGTTGTGGGCGCGGGCGCGCGCCCGGCTGTCCTCGCTGTTGCCGGCCAGCGCAAGGGCTTGCCGGGCCAGTTCGTGGGCCTGCTCTGCCGCCCCCTGCTGGAGCGCCGTCAGGCTCCAATCGGTATAAACACGCGCGCGGGCGGCCGGCTCTCCCGCCCGAGTGTAGGCATCCAGCGCCGTGGCGAGGTGCGCGGTAGCCAACTCCCACTGGCCGCGCCGCTGGTACACGAGACCCAGCCGGTGCTCGATTTCGGCAACCCGCCGGTCCACCGCGAGGCCGGCGGCGGTCTCATAGCTGTTGATCGCCGCGCGGTAGGCGCCTAACAGCGTGTGCAGATCGCCGAGAGCAATGTGCAACTCGACACTTTCGGGATGTCCCAGGGCGAGCGCCGTCTGCAGATGGGCCAGGGCTTCGCGATTGGCGTAGAGGCTGCGGGCACGGTCGCCAGCCAATTTATAATAGTAGGCGGCGCGCTCCTCGTTGCCCGCGTGATGGTAATGATAGGCGATCCGGCCGGCCAGTGGCTGCGCATGCCGCGCGTTGCGCGCGGGGTTCTGCAAGGCTTCCGCGACCCGGTGATGCAGCAGGCGGCGGCGCCCCAGGCTGGTCTCCGCGTAAACCAGCACGCGGAGCTTGTCGTGCGTGAAATCATACACCGGCGCTTCGCCTGGGGCCAGGCTACCGCGAACCTCCACGATCAGCCCGGCAGCGATTAACTCCTCTAGCGCGGCGACGGCCTCGTCCTCCGTGCGCCCACTGGCCGCGCGGACCGTGTCGAAATCAAATGACCGGCCGATCACCGCGGCTGCGGTGAGCACCTGTAATCCGGTCTCGCTGATCGTGCGCAGTCGTGAGTGCAGCAGATCGCGTACTCCCCCCAGTAAGGGCCACGGGTCTACGCCGGGCGCATAGCTACCGCCGGCCAGCGCGGCGAGGTATTCGCGCAGGAAGAAGGGCAGCCCCTCGGTTTCCGCGTAGAGCCGGGCGACCAGCGCCGGCGTTTCGGCCGTTGGGACCACGGCGGCCCAGCGGACCAGTTCGGCCACGGCGTCCGGGCGGAGGCGGCCCAGCGGTAGGATCACGCCTTCGACAGCACGGCTCGCGCCGGCCAGGATCGGGTCCAACTGCCGGCCCTCGGGTTGTTGCTCCGTGCGCCAGGCGAGCAGCAGACACACCGGGGCCCGTTGCAGGCGCCAGGCGAAATACGTCAGGAACTCGACCGTGGCGCCGTCGGCCCACTGCAGATCGTCAAAGAAGAGCACGCCGGGTGCTGATCCGTTGGTGCGCTTCAGCAACACCTGGCGGATTCCCTCGAAAAAGCGCGCCTGCGCTGCCTGATCATATGCCCGTGGCGGCTCCGGCGGGGTGCCGGGCCCGGCGAGATCGGGCACCAGTTGCGCCGCCTCGCGCCGCCAGACGTCCGGTATGGGATCTCGCGGCCCAGCATTATCCGGCCCATCGAGCGCTAGCCGCAAGGCGGCGACCAGCGGCCCGTAAGCCAGGGTCTGTTCGCCTTCGTATGCGCGCGCGGCGAGTGTGATGGCGCCGGCCGCGCGCGCGTGGGCCAGAAACTCCTCGGCCAGCCGCGTC
>CBJNAR010000688.1:0-3191 GCA_966434075.1 uncultured bacterium | reverse complement strand
GAACCCGGTCACCGCGACCGGCACGTGGCTGGCCCCGTCGACCGACGCGTTCGGCAACACCCGCGGCCACCTGCAGCTCGAGGCCGTCATCGACCGCACGCACTGGGAGATGAACTGGGACCTGCCGCTGCCGTCGGGCGGGTTCCCCGGCGACGATAACCGGCAGGATCCGAATCGCGGCTATCCCCGCGGCAACGCATCCGGCCCGGATGGGTCGTTCGGGCCGGGCGAGCAAACCCGGCTGGTGACCAATCTGGTGCATGGGCTGAGCGGCACCGACGTGACAGTGGCGGTGCTCAACAGCCAGGGCACGGTGATCACCGCGACGCAGGGCCTGGAAGGCGACAGCGCGCGCATTGTCGATCCGGTGACGCCGCAGCAAGCGGCGACCGCGCTGGCCGGCGACCAGCCGCTGCAATGGGTGGTCACGCGGGACGACGGCAGCCGGCAGGTCGTCGTATTAATGCGCGTCGTCGGGCCGGGAGCACCCGATACCGCGCCGGGCACCGCCCCGACCGATCTGCTGCTGGAGCAATCGGCGTCGCTGGCCGGGGTCACGACGGCCCTCCAGGATCTGGGCACCTACCTGCTGCTGGGCGTGCTGGGCGGCACACTGGCGGGCATTGTGTTGGGGCTGGCCTTCACGCGCGCCGTCTTGCGCCCGCTCGACCAGGTCGCCGACACCGCCGACGCCATCGCCGCGGGCGACCTGCAACGGCGGCTGCAACTACCGCCGGGCCGCAACGAGGTGGCCCGGCTGGGCAAAGCCTTCGACTACATGGTGGGCCGGCTGGTGACGACGCTCGAAGCCCAGCGGCGCTTCGTCGCCGATGCCTCCCACGAGTTGCGCACGCCGCTGACCTCGCTGAAGGGGCTGGCCGAGATCCTGGTGATCGGGGCACACGGCAACGACCAGCGGGTGATCGAACAGGCCGCCGGGGCGATCAACAGCGAACTGGAGCGGCTGAACCGGCTGGTGAACGACCTGCTGACGCTCTCGCGGCTGGACAGCGGGGAAGGCAACGCCGCGCCGCCGGTGCGCCGCGTGCGCATGGATGCGTGTGCGACGTTAAACGCGGCAGCCGACCAGATGGCGGCGCTGGCCGAGGGGCGCGAGGTGCGCCTCAAGCACGAGTGCGCCGGGCCGCTGTGGGTTACGGGCGATGCCGGGCAACTGAAGCAGGTACTGCTCAACCTGCTCGATAACGCCTTGCGTTATACCCCGCCGGGCGGCGAGGTGGCCTTACGGGGCCGGGTGGACGGCGCGGTGGCCCGCATCGAGGTCCAGGATACGGGCGTGGGTATCGCCGCCGAGGACCTGGCGCATATTTTCGAGCGGTTCTATCGCGGCGACGCCTCGCGCACGCGGGCCACCGGCAACACCGGCCTGGGGCTGGCGATTGTGCAGACCATCGTCCAGGCGCACGGCGGCGAAATCAGCGTCCAGTCGGCGCCGGGCGCGGGGACATGCTTCACCATCACGCTGCCGCCGGCCCCCGCCCCGCGCGAGGCCGCCCCGGTGGGCGCAGAGAGGCCGGGCGCTAAGGGCTAGCGCCCGGCCTGCAACAGCGCGGTTCTTTCTTCCCCAGGGGCCGTTAGCGGTTCGGCTGGCTCTGCTGCACCACGACCACGTCGCGGCTGATGTAGCCGCTGGTTGTGCCCGACACGGCGATGTTGTACCAGCCCGCGCCGCTCGCCAGCGTGGTGCCGCGCCGCGGGTCAAAGCTGCCGCTCGGCGGGCGGGTGCTGCGGCTCAGGTCCAGCACGGGGAAGCTCTGCCCGAAATCGGCGACGGCGACCCGGCGCGCGCCGCTGCTTTGCGCGCTGCGGATGTTGACGCCGTCGTAGAGGGCCACCGCGGCGCGGTGCGTCGCGCTGTCCGCGGCCTGCTGCTCGGCCTGCGCCTGGAGCCGGCGCGCATTCGCCAGGGCGCCGTAGTAACGCTCGATGCCCGCCACGATCCCCGCGGCGACGGTATTGGGCCGGTTGAACATCACCGCGCGGTCCGCCGCGTTGCTCATGAAGCCCATCTCGATGATCGCGCCGGGCGTGGTGCCGCTCAGGCGGTAGGCTTCGCCGCGGTAGGTGCTGTAGGCGTAGTAGCCGCGCATGGCCCGCGTGATGCTGGAGTCGTGGGGCAGCCCCGTGACCGAGCCATAGGCGCTGTCGAGCGATTCGACCAGGGTCGCGTCGAGCGCGGCCACCGCCGAGGTCCAGCGCGTCGAGACCTTGTAGCCCCGCGCGACGCCGCTGCTGTTGCCGTCGGCGTGCAGGGCGATGAACAGATCGGCTTCGTACCCGGTCGGCACGGTGGCCGGCAGGATCTCGACGGTGCGCCCCGTCGCGCGCAACTGCGCGGCCACCCGCTGGGCGATGTCGAGGTTCACGCTAACCTCTGTCCGGCCTCCGCCGCTGGTGCCCGTCGAGCCGCGCAGGCGGGCCAGCGCGTCCGGTAGCTCGTTCTCCTTCCAGTGGCCGACCTGGATCGCCACGTTCACGCGCGGCACGGCGGGCGGCGCAGCCTCGAGGGAGGCCACGGGGGGGGCGCCCTGCGCGGTTTCGCTGGTCGCCACGGGGGCGGCGACCTGCCCGCGGGAAAAGGCGGCGAACGCGGGGTCGCCCCCCGGCCAGGCCAGGACCGCCAGGAGTAGCGCCAGCACCAGCGTGACTAGGCGCGCGGTGCGGTGACGGGGGGATATTTTGTTGTTCATGCGTGTTCCCTTTTTTAGTGACCCGCCGCCGGGGAGAAAGGTCGTACCGGTGATGGTGGCCGTGGCGTACTATCCGGCCTGCTGTTAGCGGCGTATGCTGCTAGTTTACCAACTTTTGGATCGTTTGTCATCCGGAGTCCGCCGGTCGCTTGCCGTGAGCAGACGATCCAGGCCGCTACGGGAGCGGGCGCGCGAGATCGGCCAGGGTGCGGGCCGGTCGCGGGCGCGCTATCGGTCGCAGCAGGCGGCGCTGCGGGCGGGATCGCAGCGGCAACTCCTCCGGTGCTGGGGTGGCCGGGGGCGGCGGGGTAGCGGCGCCGCGCCCTGGCCCGCAAGGGTCCCAGGGTCAGGACGAAACGAACACAAAAGTCCTAGTACCAGTCTACTCCACAAATCTTAAAGAATTATGAGAAATTATTAGAAATTGATGATATTCACGCGATCCTCTGTCCTCGGCACAGATGCCTTGCCTCATTGTCC
>CBJNAR010000687.1:0-3194 GCA_966434075.1 uncultured bacterium | reverse complement strand
GCGCTGGCACAACTGCGGGCGCTGGCGGATCGGCCCGCGGAACAGGTGCAGTATGCACTCGACTTGCTGGCGGGCGAACGCAGCGTGCGCGTGGTGCCGGAGGCGCTGGATGTGGTGGCGGGCGCCGAGGTGCCGGCGGCCCGGCCCGTGCTGCTGGAGCTGTACGAGTATTATGACACCGATGGGGTGAAGCGCGATCCCGGCTGCCAGATCCGCAGCCGCATCCTCCAGGCGCTGTTGCCGGTCAGCGTGGCGCCCGATGCCGCCCTGGCCGAGCGCGCCCTGACCACCTATGAGTTCCTGCCGCCGACGCGGGCCGAGAGCGCCGGGGGCTTGCGCGCGGCAGGCCTGGCCCTGCTCGCCGAATGGGACCCCGGCCCGGCCACCTATCACGCCGTGCGGCTGCTGACCGACCCGCACACGGCGCGCATGTCGGGTGAGCCGGCGGTGACGGCGGCTCGCTTGCTGGGCGGCCAGGGCGAACTGCTGCCGCTCTATGGCTACGTGCTGGATCTCGCCCACGCCATCTCCGAGGTCTGGGCAGAGTGCTTGCGCCACCTGGCGGGCACCCCGGCGGCGGTGCTGACCGATCTGCTGGCGCGCTACGGCGCCACCGACGATGAGTTTGTGCTGATCGGCGTGCTCGACTTGCTGCTGGCGCACGAGGCCCGCGCGAGCCAGCGCGCCTTTCTCACCGACTTCCTGCGCACCACGCGCCGTTATGCCGTGTACCGCTACCTGGTGACGAGCATCGTGGCGCGGCGGGCCCCCGAGGAGCAGGCCCTGCTGCTCGACGTGGCCGCCGAGGAGCGCGACCCGCGCAAAATCGCGTTGCTGCTGGAGGCGCTGGCCCTGGCCCCGCCCGATCCCGCGGTCGCCACGGCCATCGCGGGCCTGGAGCGGCGGCGGTGATTGGGCCGCGGGCCGGTTTCAAACCGGCCCCTACAGCGGCAGGGGGGCGGAGCAAACCACAGGGCGATGGATGCGGAAACGTTGCGGGTTGATTCGTCGCGGCGGGCGGCGCGGGGCGCCGGGTGCCATCCATCGCACCCGGCGCCCCGCCGGCATCTCAGCCGATGGGGTAGCTGTCGGGGTGCTGGATTTCGTTAAGATCGAGTTCCACGTGGATCATCTCGTCTTCCCAGCGCAGGGTCATCGGCAGGTCCATGCGGGCCAGCAACTGGCGCATCGGGCGGTTGTCGGGCAGGATATAGGCATCGAGCCGGCGGATGCCCTGCCGCCAGGCGGTGTCGATCAACTCGCGGGTCATGCGCCGGCCCAGGCCACGCCCCTGCCAGCGGTCGGCCAGCACGGCGGCATATTCCGCCCGGTCGGTGCCGGGCGTGCGATCATAGCGGATGACGCCGATGAGTTCCTCCGGCTGGTCGGGATCCTGGGCCACCAGCGCCTGCCGATAGGCGGGATCGAGATGGGTGAAATACTCGGCGCGTTCCTCCGAGAGTTCGGGCAGCCAGGCGAAAAAGCGGTTGTAGATCGAATGGGCGCTGAGCCGGCTGTGGAAGCGGCGCAGGGCCGGGGCATCCTCCGGGCAAATACCGCGCACGACAATGGCGGTGCCGTCCGAGAGGGTAATGGTGTGGGGGGCCACCTGGCCCTCCGGCCCGGCGGCTCCGCTCGCGGCTTGCGGGACGTCGAGTTGCATCATTGTCGGTTCTCCCGCGCACCCGGCGCCCAATCGCCGGAACCCAGGGATGGCCGGGTCTCGCGGCTGGGCCGGTGCGCCTCGCTCACGCTAATGAGCGTAATGGTAGTGCGCGGGCCTGGCCGGTTTCAAACCGGCCCCTACACCTACGATCCCGGCGCCGTCTACCATGGCTGCTCGCCGCGGGGCGCGGTTCGGCGTAATCTAATGGCGTCCCGTCGAGCTAGTGAAAGTCGTAACGATCCACTTTCATTATAACGCTTATTCGCGCGCAATGTATCCGCCGAAAGGCCCTGATCATGGTGGGACGGTTGGCCCATGGTCGCGCCCCCACCGGCGCGGTTTATGCTTTCAGGCTAGAGGGCCGGGATTGCGCGGCATCGCTGCACAAGGATGGAGGAGTATCGCGGGATGCAGGATATTGGGCTGACGGCGCTGGCGCCCCTGATCTGGGGGACCACCTATATTGTCACCACGGAGTTTTTGCCGCCCGACCGGCCGCTGCTGGCCGGGCTGATGCGGGCGCTGCCGATCGGGCTATTGCTGCTGCTGGTCTTCCGGCGCTTGCCCGCGGGCGTGTGGTGGGGGCGGACGCTGGTGCTGGGCGCGCTGAACATCGGCCTGTTTTTCCCCCTGTTCTTCCTGGGCGTTTACCGGCTGCCGGGCGGGGTGGCAGCCACGCTCGGCGCGTTCCAGCCCTTCCTGGTGGCGCTGTTCGGCTGGCCGCTGCTGGGGCTGCGACCGGGCCGGCGCACGATGCTGGCCGCCGGGGCGGGCCTGCTGGGCATCGCCATGCTGGTGCTGGGGCCGGCGGCCCGGCTCGACGCACTGGGCGTGGCCGCGGGATTGGGCGGCGCCGCGCTGATGGCGCTCGCTACCGTGCTGGGCAAGCGTTGGGGCCGCCCCGCGCCGGTGCTGGTGTTCACCGCCTGGCAACTGGTGGTCGGCGGGGTGATGCTCGTGCCGCTGACGCTCGCGTTCGAGGGGCCGCCGCCCCCGCTGACCGGCGCCAACTGGCTCGGGTACGTCTACCTGGGGCTGATCAACACGGGCCTGGCCTACGCCCTCTGGTTCCGCGGCGTGGTGCGGCTGCCCGCCACGGCGATCACCTTTCTGATGCTGCTCAGCCCGGTCGTCGCCGTCATCCTGGGCTTCGTGGTCCTGGGGCAGACGCTGAGCCTGGTGCAGATCGCCGGGGCGCTGCTGGTGCTGGGCAGCGTCATCGCCGGGCAGCGCCCCGGCACCCGCGCGGTGCCGGCCGGGGCCGCCGCTATCTCCTGACCTGTTGCGCCGGTTCGCCTGGCTAGCCACCGGTCTCTAATACACGCCCACGTTGATTTTGCGGTGTAGGGGCCGGTTTCAAACCGGCCCGGCCCCGGCAGAAGCAGTACGCTGCACGACCCTTGCTATACTCGTCCGCTTTCCTTTATCTATCTTGTTGCCTATCTCTCTTGTAAGAAAAGTGACAAGGATGTATAATATCGGCAGCAGGAATGATAGCCCACGAGTATCGACCAGGAGGACGAACATG
>CBJNAR010000686.1:0-3195 GCA_966434075.1 uncultured bacterium | reverse complement strand
ACGCTCAACCCTTCGATGACGGCGGCTTCGACGTTCAGGCCCGCCGCCCGGTTGCGCTGGTAGTCGCGCACCATCAGCGCGATCTCGCCCGCAACGACGAGCAGCAGCAGGCCCTCGACGGCCCCGCCCACGAGCAGCGCGGTGCCCGCGTCGAGCACATTGCCCCAGACCAGGGCGATCTCCACCACGATCAGGGCGGGCAGGAACCATTTCAGCATCCGTTTCATGGCCGCGCTGCTCCTTTACGCTAAAATGCCCGTTTGCGGAACACCGCCAGCGCGCCGGCCACCGGGAGGATGGCCGTCACCAGGCAGATGGCGAACTCCTTGGCCGGGAAGGCCGTGCCCAGGAAGCCCGACAGGCTGGCCCAGTAGCTCGGCAGGCTCCAGTCGGCCCAGCCGGGCACGAACTGGCCGACCACGCCGGGCAGGCCGATCACGATGGCGACCAGGATCGCCAGCCCCGCCGGGCGCAGCATGTCGTCGAACAGGGTCGAGAAAAGCAGCGCCACCCCAAGGATTGACATCGTGCCGAGCCAGAGCAGCACCGTGGCGAGCAGGATGCGGTCGACCGGCACGCTCTGGCCCAGGATCACCCCCGTCAGCAGCATCACGACGCTACCGAGCAGGGTCACGGCCAGCAGGATGGCGGCGTTCACCAGATACTTGGTGATCAGCACGCGCTCGCGGCTCACCGGCTTGCTCAACAGGAAGTAGATGGTGCCCTTGCCCACCTCCCCGGCGATCAGCCCGGCGCCCAGGAAGGCGGCCAGCCCGCCCAGCAGCAGCGGCCCGTTCTTGGGGAACCACTGGCCCCAGGCGTACAGACCAAAGTTGGCGACGGACAACTGGAGATCGTTCTTGATGGCCTCCGGCATCCCGGCAATGCTCGGGTTGTTTGCCAGATCGCGAACGACGGTATACAGGACCGACAGGCCCGCCACCACCAATACCGTGAGCGCTCCGCCGATAATCAGCTTCCAGCGGGCGTCGATTAGCTCCTTAGCGACCATCGGTGCCCTCCTTCATGTATTCGAGGAAGAGGTCTTCCAGGTTCAGATTGACGCTGTCCAGGTCGCGCACCGGGTAGGGGCGGGTTTGCAACTGCGCCGCCAGGGCGTCCACGTCACCGCGGGCGATCACCCGCACGCCGCGCCCCTCCTGCTCGACCCGCGCCACGCCGGGCAGTGCCCGCAGCGCGGCGATTTCGTCGGGCGGCGGCACCTCGGCGTAGGTCAGCTTCAGCACGCGCTGGGTCTGCTTCAGGTGGTCCAGGTCGTCGCTCACCAGCAGCTTGCCGTCGCGGATGATGCCCACCCGGTCGGCCACCGCCTCCACCTCAGAGAGGATGTGCGACGAGAAGAAGACGGTCTTGCCCTCGGCGGCGATGTCGCGGATCAGGGTGTTGAGGAACTCGTGGCGCGCGACCGGGTCGAGGCCCGCCGTCGGTTCATCGAGGATGAGCAGGTCGGGTTCGCTGCCCAGGGCCAGGCTCAGGGCCAGTTGCGACTTCATGCCTTTGGAAAGCTGCCCCACCCGCGCCCGCGGCGGCAGCCCGAACAGCGTGATGTAGCGGTCGACCACGGCCTGGTTCCAGCGGCGGCTGGTCTGGCGGCAGAAGTCGCAGGTCTGCGGGATGGTCAGGTAGTCATACATGCTGTTGACCTCGCTGACGTAGCCCACGTGGGCGCGCACTTCGAGGCTCTGCGTGCCGATGTCGTAGCCCAGCACGCGGGCGCTACCGCCGTTGGCGGGACGGAAGCCGAGCAGCGCCTTGATCGTCGTCGTCTTGCCCGCGCCATTGGGGCCGAGGAAGCCGTAGACCGCGCCCCGCGGCACCTGGAGATTGAGGCCGTCCACCGCGCGCTTGTTGCCGTAGCTGACGACCAGATCCTGGATTTCGATGGCTGATGCGGGCGCGGATGTGTGCTGCGCGCCCGTCGCCGCCGTCGCCATAGTTGTCATTGCCGTCCCTCGCTCTCTTTATAAAACCGGGCTACCTCGGCCTGGAACCTACCCTCCAGGTCCGCCGGTGCGATGCCCAGCCCGGCGGCATCGTGCACCAGGCGTTGCAGGCGCTCATACAGCGCCTCGATCTGTTGATGGCGTAGCGCGCCGTTGGCCTGGGCGAGCACCACGGTGCCGGCGCCGGGCCGGCTCTCGATCAGGCCCATGCCCTGCAACTTCTCGTAGGCCTGCACGATCGTGTTCGGCGCGATGGCGAGGTCGCCCGCCAGTTGGCGCACCGTGGGCAGTTGCTCGCCCGGTTGCAGCGCGCCGACTTCCATGGCATGGCGGAACTGTTCGGCGATCTGCATGTAGATCGGCACCCCGCTATGGCGCTCGATAGTGATCCAGATGGGCATAGGCTCCCGTCCAAGTTGTCGCATATTACTAACACAATGATACACTTAGACAGCGTGCGAGTCAATAGGTCGCAAGACGGAGGGCGGTCCGGGGCAGATGTAGGGCAATTTCTAATATAGCGCTAACATTTCGCTTATATTGTTCTAACGAAAGTTGTAGTAGGATGCTTAGCGAACGCGGGTAAAGCAGACTAAACGACAGACCCGCGGTCATTGGAATATATCACCCGTATTCTGGGAAAGGAGGTTTCCGCCATGACCAACCTGACGAATCGTCCGACTGAATTCAACCAGCCAGTGCCCTTGCGGGAAGCGATCAACAGCTTGTTCTCGCAGAGCTTCCTCAACCCGAGCTGGGGCACACTCTTTGGCCGGGCCGCGACGCCTGGCCCGGCGCTGGACGTGTATGAGGACGAGGATAACTACTTCGTGCTCGCCGTGATGCCGGGAGTCGATCCGAACAAGCTGGAGATCACGTCGCAGGATAATACGCTCGCTATTGCCGGCGAAATCGGCTCCTTTGTGCCGCAGGGTAAACACGTCGTCTGGCAGGAACTGCCGGTGGGTAGCTTCCGCCGCCTGCTGACCTTGCCGATGCCGTTTGACACCGCGAAGGTGCAGGCCCAATATGACGGCGGGCTGCTGAAGCTGATCGTGCCCAAGGCCGAGCATGCGCGGCTCCACCGGATTCCGGTCAGCGCGAACACGGCGAACACCGGCAATACCGCGCCGAGTAAGAGCTGACGCACCCAACGGTCTCAGTCTAGGCCCGGTCTGGCCTTGTACGACCGGGAAATAAGAAGGCCCGCGCTCCGGCGCGGGCCTTCTCG
>CBJNAR010000685.1:0-3210 GCA_966434075.1 uncultured bacterium | reverse complement strand
TGAGGATGGTGCTCGGGTTGCCGGCTGAGCTGCCACCCAGGATGTAGATGGAGGTGCCGTCGGACACGGCGCTCGCGCCATCGAGGGCCTGCGGGAAGGCGGTTATTGCCGTCCACTGGTCGGTCGCCGGGTCATAGCGGTAAGCGTTGCTTATGTCGCCGCCGCTCAAGCCGCCGAAGCTGTAGAGTATGCCGTTCAGCGCGGCCGTCGCCTGCGCATACACCCCCACGGGATACGGCGTCTGCGTCGTCCAGGTCTGCTGGCCGCAGGTGAGGGGCGCGGCCGGTGGCCCCGGACTGGCCCCAACGACGCCGGCGCGCCCGCCGAGCAGCAGCAAGGCGCCCAGCGTGACGAGGGCGCAGAACACCAGCGCTCGGCGCCGGTTGGCTTCTAACCGATGCGAGCGCGGGAGCACTTGGAGTTCCCGCCGCGCCCCCCGCTGCGCCGCCGGCGCGCTCGTCACCGGATTCGAGGGATGGAGATACCGATGCTGCGCTGACATACTTTCTCCTTTACTGCTAGAGGTGTTCTGGACGACCCTTTGCCGTCATGACCGCAATGGCGGTAGGACCGATCTGTCCGGGTGGTCGTTGTGCAGGCGCGATGTGATCTGAGCCGGCAGGGAAGTGGTTAGCTCGGGCAACCCGTCGAAGTGGATAACCCGTTCGGGGCGCGGTTCTTCCAATCCTCCCCGCTACCCCGTCTCGCCCGCGCGCTGCGTGCGTCCCAAGCGCCGCAACTAGAGTTGATACCCAGGTGGATCGTCCTTCCGGCTGCTGTACCCCCCCGTGTGGTCCATTAGCCCGGCTCTGGTGTCGCGCGTGAGCCTGCACTGGTGCCCGCAGCCCCGCGCTTATCGGGATCATATAAAAGAGGCGTTGAAAAAACGTTGAAAGACGCGCCGGCAGGTCAGGCCGAGAACAGCATCGTCAGATAGGGGAGACGGTTGCGCCCTACAGCGCGGGCGCCGGGCGCCGGGGGTTCACCTGCGTGGCATGCTTGATCGCGGCAACGAGGGAATCACCCCGCGCCGATCCCGGTGGCCTGCTCGTCGTGCATCAGCGGCCACAGCCACTCGAAGCAGGTCTGCTCCAGATCGGCCAGGTTCTTCGCCTGGTGGGCCGGCGCGGCGCTGTCCGCGATCTCAATGAGGTAGCCGGTGAGATCTTCAAAGAAGCGCCGGAAGATGTAAAACCGGCGCAGCGTGGGGTCGGGCTGGTAGGCGGGGAAGGTCTGCCGGTAGATGTGCAAAAATGCCGCCGCCTCGCGGGCGTGCAGGTGGAACCAGGCGTCGCGTTCGGGCGGGCCAAGCAGCAGGTCGTCCCAGTCCACCAGGTAGAGCCGGCCGTCGGCACCCACAATCACGTTGTCGCCGGGGGCATCGCTATGCGTGAGCCGGGGCACCCAGCGCGTGGATCGACATGCCGCCGCCAGGACCTGAAGGGTGGCCCAATCGGCGTCCATCGCATCCCGGTATGGGGCGAGGAGCCGCCGCAACTCGGCCTGCACGGGGGTGCGCGGCGAGCCGGCCAGCCCGGCCAGATACCGCTGCAAGTCCGCGGCAAACGGCAGGCTGAAATCTTCGCGCGGCAGGGTCGCGTCGATGTGCGGGGTCGCCGCGTGGATGCGGGCCAGCAGGGCGACGAACCCGGCAAAATCGTAGTGGAACCCGTGGCCGGAGCGACCGGGGATGAAATCGAAGACGACCAGAGTCCGCCCATCCAGCGGCGCGGTCCACTGCCCGTCGCGCGTGTGCCAGGGGCGATTCACGGTGATGCCACCCGCATGAAGCTCGGCCAGGACGGCGAGCGTGGCCCGCAGGCGGGCGCGATCGGTGGCCGCGGGCAGCACCTTGGCAAACAACCGCTGCCCGCCCTCCGTCTCCACGATATAGGTGACTGCCACAAAGCCGCGCGGCCCCGGCGCGATGGTGCGCGCGGGCATCCCATAGGCGCGTAGTAGTCCATCGGCAAGCTGCCCCGGCTCGACTTCTGCTTGCAAGATCTCTCCTCCCGGTTCGGCGGCCCGCGCCTGTCCGCTAGTCCACGATCGCCCCGCACGAGATGTTCACATCAGCCGAGGTGATGGTGCGGGCCTGGTCGGAGGCCACCCAGGCGGCCACGTTGCCCACGTCGGCCAGCGTCGCGGGGCGCTTCAGCAACGTCGCGTCACGGATGGCGGCGCTGATCTGGTCGCGGTAGGGTTCGCCGGCGTCGATCGACTCGGGGATGCCGCCCGTTTTCAGCGTGACGACGCGAATGCCGTGCGCGCCCAGTTCGCAGGCCCACTGGCGGCGCAGCCCCTCCAGGGCGTCCAGCGCGATCTTGAAGCCGCCGAGACCCGGCTGGGTCTGCGGGCCGCCGCCCCCGAACGCCAGGATCACGCCCGTCCCGCGCGGGATCATGTGCCGGGCGGCGGCCCTGGTAGTCAGGAAGTGCGTCCGCATCGCCGTCGTGATCGGGCGCAGGAGAGCCTCGGCCGTGATCTCTGCCAGCGGTTGCTGGACATCGCCATACGAGATGAGGTTGAACGAGATATCGACTGCGCCCGCCAGCGCCACCACGGCATCGACATACGCATCCACCGCCGCCTCGTCGAGGGCGTCGAGGACGGCAGTGGATGCGACGCCGCCCTGCGCGCGGATATCGGCGGCGACGGCGGCGAGCTTGCCCTGCGTGCGCCCGGCCAGGAACACCCTGGCCCCTTCGCGGGCAAAGGCGCGGGCCACGGCCCTACCGATTGGCCCGCCCCCACCATAGATCACCGCCACTTTGTTCTCCAGTAGCATGATCAGTCTCCTTTCTGCTTTTATCTAGTGGGATATGTAGCACAAAGCTAGCAGGCGCCCGCCCCATCGTGGGCACAGGCGCCTGTCAGGGAAGCGGACCGCGGGACCGCTACCGGCCTGCGTCGAAGGTGACGCGGTAAACCGCGCCGCCCAGGTCGTCGCTGATGTACATGGCGCCGTCCTTGCCGAAGGCCACGTCCACGGGGCGGCCCCAGTACTGGCCGTTCACCAGCCAGCCGCTGATCGCCACCTGGGCACCCTGCACCATCTGGCCGGGGCGCAGCGAGACGAAGCGCACATCGGCGCCGTAGAACGGGTCGTGCAGCGTCGAGCCGTGCATGGCGATGAAGGCGCCGTTCTCGTAGCCGCGCGGCAGCCGGCCCCCGCCCTCGTAGAAGCGGATGCCCAGGGGTGCCATATGG
>CBJNAR010000684.1:0-3214 GCA_966434075.1 uncultured bacterium | reverse complement strand
CCATCGTGCTGTGGGGCACCCCGCCCGGCGACGCCGCGCTGAACGCCTGGGGCAGCGCCACGCAGGCCGCCGTCGCCACCCGCGCCAACGGGCGGCTGGTCGTCACCCAGGTGGGCAACGCCGCGTGCAGCACCGGCGGCGAGGCGGGCCTCGACGTGGAGGCCGCGGGCGCGTTCGCCTACCAGGCGCAGATCCGCTACTACCAGGCCGGGGCGTCGCTCTCCGGCGGCGGTTGCGCCGCCGACCTGACCAGCATGGCGACCGCCCTGAACCGCGCCGCGACCGACAGCGGCAACAGCCGCCAGATCAGCAACTCCTGGGGCGGCAACGAAGAGTTGGGCCTGACCAACACCTTCGACTCGATTCTCGCCGCCAACAGCGCCACCGGGCACACCTATCTCTTCTCCAGCGGCGACCACGGCTCGCACCAGCCGTTCGGGACCCGCGACCCGGCGCCGCAGTACCCCGCGTCGAGCCGCTACGTGCTGTCCATCGGTGGCACCCACTTCAGCGCCAACATCGGCAGCACGTGGCCGGGCGAGGCGGCATGGATCTACCAGGCGTCCGGCCCCGGTGGGCTGCCCGTGGGCAGCGGCGGCGGCTACTCCGAACTCTATAACCGCCCGTCCTGGCAGGTGGCGCCCGGCTTCAACAACACGCGCCGCGGCTATCCCGACGTGGCCGCCGTGGGCGACCCGAACACCGGCATGTTCACCTGCTACGGCGACACCACGCCCACCTGCGCGCAATACGGCGGCACCAGCCTCTCGGCGCCGCTGTGGGCCGGCATGCTGGCGATCACCGACCAGTATCTGGTGGCGCAGGGCCGGGCGCGCACCGGCTTCGTGAATCCGCTGCTGTACGCGCTGTCCGCCAACGCCGGCCCCAACCCGCCCTACCACGACATCACCAGCGGCACCAACGGCGCCTCCAACGCCGGCGCGGGCTGGGACGCCGTGACCGGCCTGGGCACGCCCGACCTCTGGAATCTGGCGCAGGCGCTGCTCACCCTGCCCGCGGGCACCCCGACGCCCACGCAGACCCCGCCGCCCGTGCCGCCCACAAACACGCCGCCCGGCGTAGTGCCCACGGCCACGCCGCCGCCCGTGCCTCCGACGAGCACGCCGCCCGCGGCCACCGCCACGGCCTGCCCGGCGGGCCAGTTCAGCGACGTGCCGCCCGGCTCGACCTTCTACACCTACATCACCGACCTGGTGAACAAGGGCGCCATCTCCGGTTACAGCGACTGCACCTTCCGGCCCAGCGCCACGATCACCCGCGGCCAGGTCGCCAAGGTGATCGTGCTGGCCTTCGGTTTCCAACTGGTGACGCCCGCCCAGCCGCACTTCAGCGATGTGCCGCCCGGCTCGGCGTTCTATTCGTACATCGAGACGGCCTATGCCCGCGGCATCATCTCCGGCTACGCCGACGGGACCTTCCGCTGGTCCAACAACGTCACGCGCGGCCAGTTGACCAAGATGGTCTCGCTGGGCCGCGGCTGGCGCATCCTGACGCCCGCCCAGCCGACCTTCCGCGACGTGCCGCCCACCGAGACCTTCTACAGCTACATCGAAACGACCTATGCCCACGGCGTGATCTCCGGCTACGACTGCGGCACCGGGTGCCTGGAGTTCCGCTCATCGGCCACGTCCACCCGCGGGCAGGGCGCCAAGATCATCGACCTGTCGATCTACGCGGCGGACAACACGGCCACGCCGACCACCGCCCCGCCGACGGTTCCGCCGACGAACACACCGCCGCCCGGCCCGACCAACACGCCCGCGCCGACCGACACGCCCGCGCCGACCAGCACGTACACCCCCGTGCCGCCGACGGCCACGCAGACGCCGACCAACACGCCGTCGCCGACCAGCACGCCGACCGTGCGCCCGACCGACACGCCGCAGCCCGCGCCCTACATCACCGGCTTCCAGCCGAACAGCGTTGAGCAGTACGACACCGAGACGCAGATCTCGATGACGGGCAACTGGTTCGGCATGACTCAGGGCGCCGGGTTCGTCGTGGTCAACGGTCGCGTCGTGACTGTCGATACCTGGGACAATACGCTGATCCGCTTCCGCATCACCACCGCGGTGAAGCCGGCCAGTCCGGCCCCCGTGACTGTGGTGCGCGACGACGGCCTGTCGGCCACCAGCACGGCCTTCAGCGTGACGGCCCGGCAGCGCCCCTACATCTTCAGCTACTCGCCGAGCGCACTGGTCCACGGCGACGGCACGACGGTGGTCACGGCCAGCGGCATCCGCTTCGGCACCACACCCGGCACGGTGACGCTGCTCGGCACCTACCCGGCCACTATCGTCAGTTGGACGGACACCCAGATCCAGTTCCGGGTCGATCCCAACACGCCCGCCGCCAACCCGATCAGCGTCATCGTCAACTCGCCGCAGAACGGCAGCTACACCGAGTTTGGCCGGTTCGCTATCTTCCCCTGACGATAGCGCCCCACGCAACGCAATGCATGAGAGCCTGGCGCATGGCGCCAGGCTCTTGTCATGCTGTGCTACAATCAGACCAACAACCTGAAAGCCAACCCGAGGGGAGACACCACCACATGAATGCAGACTCGCCATCCGCTGCACCCGAAACCATGCGCGCCATCCAGGAGTTTGTTCGCGCCTTGCCCAAGGCTGAACTCCATGTCCACCTGGAAGGCTCGGTGCGCCCGCGCACCCTGCTGGAACTGGCCGGGCGCCACCGCGTCAACCTGGGCGTGGGCGACGAAGCCGGGCTGCGCGCCCGCTACCAGTTCACCGACTTCCCGGCCTTCGTGAGCACCTACGTCACCGTCTGCGACTGCCTGCGCAGCGGCGAGGACTTCGCCCTGATCACCCAGGAGTTGGGCCACGACGCGGCCCGGCAAAACATCCACTACCTGGAAGCCACGTTTACGGCCGTGCGCCATGTCCAGGCCACCGGGCTGACCTTCGACGAGGTGATGGACGGCATCGCCGCGGGCGCCGCCGCCGCGCAGCGCGAGTACGGCGTGATCATGCGCTTCATCCCCGACTACCCGCGCGATTTCGGCGTGGACGGCCTGATGCAGACAGTGGAATGGGCTATCGCCGGGATGGACCGTGGGGTCGTGGCCCTCGGACTGAGCGGTATGGAAAACGAGGTGCCCTCGCTGCCCTTCGCGCCCGCCGTGGCGCGGGCCAAGGCCGCCGGACTCTACTTCGTGCCCCACGCCGGGGAG
>CBJNAR010000683.1:0-3224 GCA_966434075.1 uncultured bacterium | reverse complement strand
TAGCCCAGGATCTCGCCATAAATGCGCGCGCCGCGGGCCAGCGCGTGGTCGCGGTCCTCCAGCACGAACACCGCCGCCCCCTCGCCCAGAACCGTGCCGTCGCGGTGCAGGTCGAAGGGCCGGCACCAGCCCGACCGCGACCCCGTCTGGTTCTGGGCGAAGCCCGCCGCGACGATCTCGCTCACGCCCGCCTCGGCGCCCCCGGCCAGCATGATCTCGGCTCGCCCGTACCTGATCTTCTCATACGCGGCGATGATCGACTCGGCCCCTGCCGCCGTGGCCCCGCTCACCGTGACCAGCGGTCCGGCGAGCGCGAAGCGGATCGAGATCACCGACGTCGGCGCATTGGGCATGGTCATGCCGAACAGGTGCGGCGATACGCCCCGCGCGCCCCGGGCCTGGAGTTGCGCGAACTGCTCGGCCAGGATGGCCGTGCTGGGATAGGCCGTGCCGACCGCGACGCCATAGCGATCGCGGCGTTCGGCGTTGCGCGGCCCGCCCCGTAACTCCTGGCGCGGCAGATCCAGCCCGGCGTCGGCCACGGCCATCTCGGCGGCAGCCAGCGCGTACTGCTGCACCGGCGCCAAAATCCGGGCGTCGCGGGCGCTGATGCCGTAGGCGGCGGGGTCAAAGTCCTGCACCTCGGCGGCATATTGCAACGGCGAGCGCGCCGTATCGAACCGTGTCGCCCGCCGCACCCCGCTCTCCCCGGCCACCAGCGCCGCGAAAAACGCCTCCGCCGTATTGCCCAGCGGGGTAATCGCCCCCACCCCGCTGATCACCACCCGTCTGCTTTCCATCGGTTCTCCGGTCCCTCGCTTTGCTACAGGGATATGTATTCCGCCGTTTGTCTCCGTATGCCGAGTTTGCTTCCGTATTATAGCGGGTACACAGCCGAGCCGTGGCAGCGCATCCATTAATCAGGTATCTGGACATAGCCCGTTGATCCGTGCTCAGGGATGGCCTATAATACGGCCATCCCTGAGCACCGGCCTGGACGAGAGGAGAATACACATGCCGAATTATGGGCAGGATGTACAGTTAGCCGTCTACGGCAATCCGCAGCCACCGCCGGACGAACGGCTCCCCTTCGCCGTGGAAGAATGGGAACAACGGGCGCGCGCCGTCCTGGCCGACGGCCCCTTCGGCTACCTGGCGGGCGGGGCCGGGGCCGGCGATACCATGCGCGCTAACCGCGAGGCTTTCTATAAGTGGCGCATCTGGCCGCGCATGCTCCGCGATGTCGGCGACCGCGATCTACGCACCGAGGTGCTGGGCACGCCCCTGCCCGCGCCCTTCTTGCTGGCGCCTATTGGCGTGCTGGGCATCGCGCACCCCGACGGCGAGCGGGCACCAGCCCGTGCCGCCGCCGCGACCGGTATTCCGCTCATCTTGAGCACCGTGTCGTCCGTGCCCATTGAAGAGGTCGCCGCCATCATGGGCGCGGCGCCGCGCTGGTTCCAGCTCTATCCGGGCACCGACCGCGACGTAATGAACAGCATGTTGCGCCGGGCGGAAGCGGCGGGCTACAGCGCCGTCGTTGTCACCCTGGACACGACCATGCTGGGCTGGCGCGAGGTCGATTTGCAGCAGGCCTACCTGCCCTTCCTGCAAGGCCAGGGGCTAGCCAATTACTTCTCCGATCCCGCCTTCCGCGCCGCCTTGCCCAAAGCGCCGGAGGAAGACCCGCGCAGCGCCATCCTCTACTTCCTCAGCATTTTCGTGAATCCCCGCTTCTCCTGGCCCGACATCGACTTCCTGCGGCAGCAAACCCGGCTGCCCATCGTGCTCAAAGGCATCCTGCACCCCGCCGATGCCGCGCTCGCGCTCGACCACGGCGTGGATGGCATCATCGTCTCCAACCACGGCGGGCGCCAGGTGGACGGCGCGACGGCGGCCCTCGACGCGCTGCCGCTCGTGGTCGAAGCGGTGGCCGGGCGCGTACCCGTGCTCATGGACAGCGGCATCCGCCGCGCCGCCGATGTGCTCAAGGCCCGCGCCCTGGGCGCCACGGCCGTCCTGCTGGGCCGGCCCTACGCCTACGCGCTCGCCGCCGCGGGCGAGGCCGGCGTGCGGCAGGTGATCCGCAACCTGCTGGCCGAGCTCGATCTGGAACTGGCGCTCTCGGGCCGCCGGTCCATCGCGGAGGTGGACCGCTCGCTCCTGGATCCCCTGGCACCGGGGACGAACGATCAGCCAGGCTGATCGCAAAGCTTGGCGCGGAATTGCAGCGGCAGGGGGTCCGGCGCCGGTTGGCAAGGTGCCCGCCCCCTGCTTGCTGCCGCTCTCCTGACTAATGCAAGTTCCAGCGAGCTCTTGGGACAGCGCATGCTAACGATCAACGAGTACGGGCGCGATAAATCGCGCCGCTACACACAACAGGTGACTGGAACCTGCACTAATACGGGTTGGTTAGCCGCCGTAGCACTCGGCCAGGATGTGGAACGCCGCCTTGGGCTCCCAGGTCATATCGGGGTAGCTGTCGCCAAACCGATCCTCGTATACCGTCACGATGCCGTACGATGCCTTGTCGAGGTCCTGGCGTGGCTCCGCGCGGTGCGGCAACTGGTACTGGACGAAGGTGAACACGAACGCACTATCGATCCCTGCCTCCGTGAAGATGTCCAGTAGTTCGCGCAGGTACGTCGCCTGTTCGTCCTCATCACGGCTGTAGTCGCCGTCCAACCCCAGCGGCAGGGCCGTGTCGTGGTCCCACATGATGATCTCCCCGCCGCGCGCGCCCATGTCCGCCGCACCCTTGTAGGTGGCCGCACCGAACTCCGTGATCGCGACGGGCTTGCCCTGCGCGACGAGGGCACGCATGCCGGCGCGGTAGATATCGGCCACCTCAGCCGACCGGTAGTTGTCGACCGAGATGATGTCGAACGGCGACCAGTCCACCCTTTCAAACGGCATCGCGGCATATGTAACCTTGCCGCCGAAGCGCGGACGGACAACCGCCACCGCATTCGCGAGAAAGGCATTGACGCGGGGCGGTACCGCCCCGATGAGGTCGCGCAGGCGGGACCGGTCGCCCAGCAGGGCCATCCGGTCGCCGATGGTGTCGCCGGGCAGGAACCCCTTGTTCAACAGGCTGATCTCGGCGCCGGTGACGAACACCACCTCGGCTCCCTGCCGGCGTAACCGCTCGGCCCGGTCCGCACAGCCGGCGAGGAGATCGAGCATTTCCTCCTCGGTCAGGTCGCAGGTGAATGGGGAGAACC
>CBJNAR010000682.1:0-3225 GCA_966434075.1 uncultured bacterium | reverse complement strand
GCCGGTGGAGGGCCTCGGCGCAGGCGGCGAAGGCTTCGGCGCGATGGGGCGCGGCCACCGCGATGACCACGCTGATCTCGCCAATCGCCAGCCGCCCCGTGCGGTGGCGGATGCCGATGCCGTGCAGCCCGTACTTGGCGGCGATGTCTTCGCTCAACGCCCGCAGCTCGCGCTCGGCCAGTTCGGGGTACGCTTCGTACTCCAGCGCGACCACGCGCTTGCCCTGGTGGTTATCGCGCACCAGCCCGACGAAGGTGACCACCGCGCCGTCGGCGGGCGTCTGCACCTCCGCCGCCAGTTGATCGACCGACAGCGGGGCGGCGGTGATCTCGAAGGGGCCCAGCGCGGGCCCGGCCCCCGTGGCGCCGCTCACCCGGCTCACCCGCCGCTGACGGGCGGCAGGAACGCCACCTCGTCGCCGCCGGCCAGCACCCGGCTGTTCTTGGCCCAGGCGCCGTTGACGGCATACGCGGTATAGGCCGTCGCCGCTTCCGCCGAGGCCAGGCCCGGCGCGGCATCCCGCAAATATTGCCAGAGGCCGCCGACGGTGGTGCCCTCCGGCACCGTGACCACCAGTTGGTCTTGCCCGGCGGCCTCGCGGTAGAGCGCGAAGAAGCGGGCGGTTACGGTCATTTGCGGACGGGTCTCCGTCGCGGCGGGTTGGGTTACACTGCTGGTCATAGCGATTCTTTCTATTTCCTGGGCCGGCGGGCCGGTCGGGCCATGCCTATCTCGCATGTTACCACAGCCAGCCCGCCGCGTCAACCGATTTTGCCGGTTTTCACCTAAATTCACCAGAATTTGCCGCCGCGTCCGGCTGATCCCGGCTGCCGGGTGATTCGCCGGCATGCTATAATAGGCCCGTGCGCTACATCGGCTCCAAAGACCGGCTGTTGCCGTTTATCCAGCAGGCCCTGGACGACCACGGCATCCAGGGCGGCACCTTTTGCGACGCTTTCAGCGGCACGACCGTGGTCGCCCGCCACGCGAAAACGCGCGGCTACCGGGTGATCGGCAACGACCTGCTGTTTTTTTCCTATGTCTTGCAGCGGGCCTACCTTTGCTGCAACGACTACCCGCGCTTCGCGGGCCTGTCGTGGGCGGCGGAGACGCCCGGACCCGACGGGCCGTTGTGCGCGGTCATCCACCATTTGAACGCCCTGCCGCCGCAGCCCGGTTTTATCTACCGCCACTACAGCCCCGGCGAGGGCGATGAGCCGGGCCGGCGGCGCTATCTGAGCGCGTCCAATGCCGGGCGCATCGACGCCATCCGGCAGCAGATCGCGGCGTGGTGGGCCGGCGGGCAACTGGCGGGCGAGGAGCCGTACCTGTTGCTGGCCGCGCTGATCGAGGCGGTGCCTTTTGTGAGCAACATCTCCGGCACCTACGGCGCGTTCCTCAAGGGCTGGGACCCCCGCGCCCTGAAGCCGCTGACCCTCCGCCCGCCCGCCATCCTGCCCAGCACGGAGCCCCATGCCGCGCATTGCACCGACGCGACCACGCTGGTCACACAGCAGCCCTGCGATGTGCTCTACCTGGACCCGCCCTACAACAGCCGCCCCTACGCCGGGAACTACCACCTGCTGGAGACCATCGCCCGCTACGACGCGCCGCCCGTCTACGGCAAGACAGGGTTGCGGCCCGCCGCAGCGCGCTCGCCCTATAACCGCGCCGGGCAGGCGGCTACGGCCCTGCGCACGCTGGTGCGCGGCGCGCGTTGCACCCACCTGCTGCTCAGCTACAACAGCGAAGGGCTGATCCCCGAAACCGCCATCCTCGACATCCTGGGCGAGCGCGGGCGGCCCGAGGTGCGCCGCCGGCCCTATCGCCGCTTCCGCAGCGACGCCGACAGCAGCCGCCGCCGCTACGCCCCGCAGCACGAGGTGAGCGAAAACCTGTACTACGTGCGGTGCGGCCCATGAGCGAACCGGCGCCCATCGATCCGCGCAACCGGCTGAATGACCTGACCGGGCGCGAGTGGGTCTACTTCCTGCAATCGGTGCAGGCGACGGCCTACCCGGCGCGCGGGCCCGAGTCCTACGGCCACAACCTGCGCCGGGCGCACCCCTCGCCCAAGCCGCCGCAACTCATGGCCGACATCATCCGCTTCTTCACCAAGGCGGGCGGCTGGGTGCTCGATCCGTTCATGGGCGTGGGCGGGACGCTGCTGGGCTGCGCGCTTACCGGGCGGCATGGCGCCGGCGTGGACCTGTCGCCCGACTACCTGGCGATCTACCGGCAGGTCTGCGCGCAGGAGGGACTGGCCGAGCAACTGACCGTCTGCGGCGATGCCCGTGACCTGGATCGCTATCCCGCCGTCCGCGATCACGTCTTCGATCTGATCCTGACCGACCCGCCTTACGGCGACATGTTGGCCCGGCCCCAGGACGGCGAGAAAAAGAAGCGCACCGGGTCGGACGCACCGACGCCGTTTACCGCGCAGCCCGAAGACCTGGGCAACCTGCCGTATGACGCCTTTCTGGACGCGCTCGACGGCATCCTGGCGGGCGCGGTGCGCTACCTCAAGCCGGGCGGTTACCTGGTCGTCTTTGCCAAGGACTTGCAGCCGACGGCCACGCACCACAACATGCTGCACGCCGACTTGGCCGCCCGCCTGCCCGCCGCGATCCCCGGCCTGCGCTTTCGCGGCTACAAGATCTGGGTCGATCAGACGGTGCGCCTCTACCCCTTCGGCTACCCGTTCCAGTTCGTCGCCAACCAACTCCACCAGTACATCCTGGTGTTTCAGGCGCCCGCCGGGCCGCGCTAAGCGGCGGCGACCACCCGCCCGGCCTGCGCATCCCAGCGCCAGGGGGCGTCCGCCCCCCACAGGCGCACCCCGCCCAGCCAGTGGTCGATGCCCCGGCCCCGGATGGCGTCGGCGGTCCCGGCGAGGACGGCTGCGCCGTGCGGAGTGAGGTGCAGGCGCTGGGCCAGGAAGTCGGCGCGACGCCCGAAGGCGAGCGGCAACAGGAAGCGCGCGCCATCCGTGCGGGCAACCAGCGGCTGCGGCTCCTTGCCGAGGCGCAGAAGGTAGCTCCAGAGGACCGAATCGCCCATGAAGGGGCGCGCCTCCTGTTGCTGGCCGGCCTGGAAGATCTCGGCGGGGCCCTGCGCGCCCGCGGCAAGGGCCTGCAGGATCTGCCGCTCGGTGCGGGCGAGGCCGTCGCGCACCGCGGGGAATTGCTCCAGGTGGCGCAGCAGGGCGGCGCGCAGGAAGGGCAG
>CBJNAR010000681.1:0-3227 GCA_966434075.1 uncultured bacterium | reverse complement strand
GTGATCAGCGGCGTGCTGGCCGTCTGGTTTGTCTACCGCATCGGGCGGATGTTGTGGGGGCCCCGCGCCGGGCTGATCGCCGGGGCGCTGCTGGCCGTGTCGCCGCTGGCGCTGCAATTCAGCCGCCTGGCGGGCGAGAGCACTCCCACCGGCGCGTTATGGGCGGCGGGCTTCTTCTTCCTGTTCCGCGCCCTGTGCGACCGGCGCCCGCTGGACTGGGTCTGGGCGGGCATCTGGTCGGGCTTCAGCCTCTATTTCTACGCCGCGGGCAAGCTGATCATCCCGCTGCTGGCGGCGGTGGGCCTCTATTGCCTGGTGCGCTGGCGGCTGGATTTCTTCCGCCGCTACGCGCTCGGCTTCGGGCTGCTGGGGCTGGCGTTCGGGCTAACCTTCTTGCCCTATGCCCTTTTCTCGATCAAGGACCACTGGCAGGGCTTCACGGGTCGGGCGCAGGAGACCTCGATCTTCTCGCCGCAGAACCAGCCGCAGGCGTTCAGCCAGTACGGTATCCCCTATGACCCGGCGCAGGCGGGCCAGCCGCTGCTGCAAAACGTACTCACCCACCCGCTGCCCTGGGCGCGCGTCGTGGCCGAGCAGTTGCGCGTGACGACCGAGGTGATCTACAAGCGTGGCGACCCCACCCCGTTCTACCAGATCCACGACCATGCCGGCTCAATGCTGCCGCCGTTGTGGGCGGCCATCGCGCTGCTGGGGCTGGCCTATGCCGCCTGGAAAGCCTGGGACGGGCGCTTCGGGCTGATCAGCATCTGGTTCTGGGGCGGTATGCTGGGCGCGGCGCTGACCATGGACACGCCGAGCGTGCAGCGGCTCACCGGGGCCTGGCCGGTGCTGATGCTCTTCCCCGCCGTGGTTCTCGACCGGGTGTGGGCGGCGGCGTGGCCGCTGAGCCGGGCGCTGGCCCGCCGCTGGGCCACGGTCCCGCTGGCCGCGCTGCTCGTCTTCTTCGGCGGCACCGGCTACCAGGAGTATTTCGTCCACTACGCCTCGCTCTGCCCCTATTGCTCCTCGACCCTCCAGGCGCGCTACGCCCAGGCGCTCGGCCAGGACTACAAGGGCTACCAGATGGGCGTGGGTGGCTACGACGTGTTCTTCACCTACGGCAGCACCCGCTTCGCGGCCAAGGGCGTCGAGGGCGTGGATCTCGCCGTGCCCGCCGACTTCTTCCCGATCACCGACAACCACGGCAAGGGCGCGGCGTTCCTGGTCTACGGGCCAAACGCGGACTACCTGCCGCTGATCCGCCTGTTCTACCCAGGCGGCGTCGAAGAGCCGGTGAAGGGCGTGGACGGCGTGACCTATTTCACGTCGTACAAGATCACCGGCCGGCAAATGGCCGCGTTCCAGACCTTGCAAGCCACCTACACCCCGGCAGCCGGCGTCGCCGTCACGCGCGACGAGCCGAACCTGGGCACCAGCCGCGCCGCCGGGACCGCGGACGCCTGGGCGCCGCCCGCCGGGCTGACCTATCCCGCCCAGGCCGTCTGGCAGGGCGACCTGGTGGCCCCGAACTACGGCCTCTACACATTCAGCCTGACCGGCGCCGGGCGGCTGGAGATCGACGGAGCAGTCGTCCTCGATGCGAACGCGCCCGCCGGGAAACCGGGCGAGGCGGCCCGGCAGGTCGACCGGGTGCTGGCGAAGGGCAGCCATACCGTGCGGCTGAGTGGCAGCCTGCCCAACGCGCAGTCGCGCCTGGAGGTGCTCTGGGCGCCCGGCGGCACGGCGCCCGCCCCCATCGCCGCCGCCTACCTCTATCACGGCCCGAGCGGCGGCTTGAGCGGCGAGGTGCGGCCTTACACGCCCGGCATCCCACTGACCGATGCTACGGCCATCAGCGCCGCTGCCGTGAGCAGCCGGCGCAGCGACCCGTTCTTCGGCTTCCGCGAAGCCACAGTGGCCTTCAAGCAGGCGCCCTTTGTCGTGCGCTGGCAGGGCACACTCACGGCGACCGCTGCGGGCCCCTACGGCTTCGACCTTAGCTCGAACGGCCCGAGCCTGCTGCTGATCGACGGGCAGGCGGTCGTGAATAACCCGGCCCAGGGCAATATCACTCCGGCGCAGGGCACCGCGAACCTCACCGCCGGGGCGCACCAGGTGGATCTGCGCTATGCCTGGCAAGGCGGCCCCGCGCGGCTGGAATGGTACTGGACGCCGCCGGGCGGAGAGCGCGCCCTCGTGCCGCCCACGGTGCTGGCGCCCGCCGCGCGCAGTTGGGCCGCCGACGCGCTGCCCGACGCGCCGGGCGCCGTCCCGCTGCCCGATCAGGCCACGGCCACCCCGAATGTGGTGCCGCCCGCCGCGGTGCTGGGCCAGGATGCCGGGCTGAAAGAACCGCGCGGCGTGGCCGTGGACGCGCAGGGGCAGGTTTATATCGCCGACAGCGGCAACCACCGCGTGGTGCGCCTCGACGCCGCGGGCAAGGTGAACGGCGGCTGGGGCAGCGCGACGACGACCTCGGCGCCCGGCAAGTTCGGCCTGATCGCCGACCTGGCCGTAGGGCCGGACGGCCACGTGGCAACCCTCGACGTGACCACGGGCGATGTGCAGGTGTTCGGCCCCGACGGGCAGGTGCTCGTGCATTTGCCGGGCCTGAGCCCCAACGCCAGCGGCATCGCGTTGGGGCCGGACGGGCGCATCTGGGTGGCCGACACCAGCCGGGGCCGCGTGCTGCGCTTCACCCCAGCCGGACAGGCCGACGGCGTGTTCACCGGCGAGAGCGCCGGGCATAAGCATTTTGACCAGCCCATCGACGTGGCCCCCGCGCCCGACGGGACCGCTTACGTGGTCGACCTGAGCGGGCGGGTCGTGCAGTTGGACCCAGCGGGCAAGATCGTCCGCGAATGGCTGGTCCAGGCCGGCGGGGGCCGCGGCGGCAGCCACCTGACCGTCTGGCATGGCCTGGTCGTGCTGACCGACCCCGACCGCCAGCGCCTCACGATCCTCGACCCGGCGGCGGGCGGCATCCGCTATCTGGGCAGCGAGGGCGCGCAACCCGGCCAGTTCCGCGTCCCGCTGGGCATCGCCGGCGGCGCCACCGGCCCGCTCTATGTCACCGATAGCGACAACGCGCGAGTCCAGGTCTTCGACAGCCTGGATGTGAAATAGCCTTGCCCATAGGCGGGTTGCACCGGGCGGCGGGGCCGCGGGGCGCTGGAGAAAAGCCGCCCAAATATGGTATGATAGCGAGTGGCGGCCTTTGACCGAAT